>JAIECN010000031.1 GCA_029068505.1 Alistipes sp. | reverse complement strand
CCCCAAGGCCCTTTCGATGCTCACCGACCACTTAGGCACCGGCATCGCCAAGATCGCCAACGAACTCCGCAAGCTGGCCGTGTCGCTGCCCCAGGGCACGCAGCGCATCACCGACGCCGACATCGAGGCCCACATCGGCATTTCGAAAGATTTCAACAACTTCGAACTCTGCAAGGCCGTCGTCGCGCGCGACATGGCCCGCGCCCTGATGATCGCCGGGCACTTCGCCCGCAACCCCAAGGACAACCCCCTGCTGGTCACCATCATGGCGCTCTTCAACCAGTTCAAGGACATCTTCACGCTCAACTACCTGCGCTGGCTCTCCCGCCGCAAGGGACAGCCGTTCCCCTCGGACATGGAACTCATGCGCATCCTGCGCAAGAACAACACGTTCGCCATCAACGAAATCAAACAGACCTCCAACAACTGGGACAACCGCAAGGTGTTCCAGATACTGGGCCTGCTGCGCGAATACGACGGCAAAAGCAAAGGCCTGAACACGGGCGGCGCCACCGACGGCGAACTGCTGCGCGAGCTGCTGCTGAAAATCTTCCTGCTGTGACCCCGCTCCGCCTCTACCAGACCGTACACATCCGCCAGGGACGCCCGCGGCTGACCGGCGCCCATGCGGCCCTGCTCGCCGAAGCGGCCCGCACGCTGTTCGGAGTCGGCTATGCCCCCGACGTGGAGCGGCTCGAAGCGCGCCTGGCGGCGGCGGCCCGGGCCGAGCGCTATCCGCAGGGGGTGTCGGCTTTCGTGCGGATCGAAGTCGCGGACGACGGCGAGGAACGCCTCGTGCCGGCCGGCCATTCGCTCTACGACGGCTATGCGCTCCGCAGCCTGCTGCCCAAGGCGATACCCATAGGCTACGACCTGCCCCTCTCGGCCGCCCCCACCTCGGCGCGCGAAGCGGCGGCGCTGCTGGCCCGGCGTCAGGCGCAGCTGGCCGGCGCCGACGTGGCGCTGCGCCACGACAGCCGGGGCATCTGTTTCTCGGCCGACGACGCCCCGCTCTTCGCCGTGCGCGGCCAGACCGTCCTGGTCTCGCCCGCCCCGCCCGACGTGGAACGCACGCTGGCCGCCCGGGCCATCGAAGCGGCCGGGCTGGAACTGCGCGAAGAACCCGTCGGACGCGACATGCTGGCCCGCATGGACGAACTATTCTATGTCGACCACCGCGGCGTGACGGCCCTCTCCGGCTGCGAGGGCGTGCCCTACATGTCGCTGATCGCCGAACGGGTGGCCGAAGCGATGGAGAAGATGTTTTGAATTATGAATTTTTAGCTATATTTGTAAAAAAGAGGCCGCGTTTCGGATCGGTTCGATGCGGCGCCCGGCTTTTTTGTTTTCTATGGAAAGAACCGCCATTTTTCCGGGATCGTTCGATCCGTTCACCCGCGGCCACGCGGCGCTGGTCGAGGAAGCGCTCAAGCTCTTCGACCGGATCGTCATCGGCATAGGCAACAACGCCTCCAAACAAGGATTGCTGCGCGTCGAAAACCGCAAACGCCTGATCGACGACCTCTACACCGGCGAACCGCGGGTCGAGACCCGCATCTACACCGGTCTGACGGGCGACTTCGCCAAGGCGGAGGGAGCATGCGCCATGATCCGCGGCGTGCGCAACAGCATCGACTTCGAATTCGAACGCACGATGCAGGCGGCCAACCGCCGCCTCTTCCCGGCGCTGACGACCGTAGTGCTCTGCACGCCCGGCGACGTGGCCGACATCTCCTCGTCGACCGTGCGCGAACTGCTGGCCTTCGGACACTCCGCCCAAGAGTTCCTCCCGGCCGGAACCGACATAACGAAATACTTATAATAATCTCTATGGCAATGGAATTCACAGCCGAAGCGATCGCCGGTTTCCTGGGCGGCGAAGTGGTCGGCGACAAGCAAGCGGCGGTGCACACCGTATCGTCGATCGAACAAGGCAAACCCGGGGCGCTGGCCTACCTGAGCAATCCCAAATACGAACCCTACCTCTACACCACGCAAGCAAGCATCGTACTGGTAGACAAAGACTTTTCGCCATCGCAGCCCGTGGCGGCCACGCTCGTCAAGGTGGACAACGCCGCCGCCTGCGTGGTGAAGCTGCTGGCCATGTACGAAGCGGCCAAGCCCCGCCGCAAGGGAATCAGCCCGCGTGCCGGAATCGATGACAAGGCCTGCGTGGGCGAAGATTGCTACGTGGGCGACTTCGCGGTGGTCGAAGCCGGCGCCAAGATCGGCAAGAACTGCCAGATCTACCCCCAAGTCTACGTAGGCGCCGGAGTCGAGATCGGCGACGGCACGACGCTCTACCCGGGTGTGAAAATCTACGAGGGCTGCAAGATCGGCTCCCGCTGCATCCTCCATGCCGGAGCGGTGATCGGAGCCGACGGCTTCGGCTTCATGCCCAACGCCGAGGGCGGGTTCGACAAGATCCCCCAGCTGGGCAA
>JAIECN010000030.1 GCA_029068505.1 Alistipes sp. | reverse complement strand
CCGTGGTCGGAGAAGTTGGCTTCGCCGATGGCGTAGAGACCCGGGATGGTGGTCATGAGGTTGTAGTCGACCCAGATGCCGCCCATCGTGTAGTGCACGGCGGGGAAGATCTGCATCGGCTCCTCGTAGGGGCTGACGTCGGTAATCTCCTCGTACATGTCGAAAAGGTTGCCGTAGCGCTGCTTGATGATCTCCTTGCCCAGGCGTTCGATCGCGGTCTTGAAGTCGAGGAAGACGGCCAGGCCGGTCTCGTTGACGCCGAAGCCTGCGTCGCAGCGCTCCTTGGCGGCACGCGACGCCACGTCGCGCGGCACGAGGTTGCCGAACGCCGGGTAGCGGCGCTCCAGATAGTAGTCGCGGTCTTCTTCGGCGATGTCCGAAGGTTTCTTGGCGCCCGAGCGGATCGCCTTGACGTCTTCGATCTTCTTCGGCACCCAGATGCGGCCGTCGTTGCGCAGCGACTCCGACATGAGGGTCAGCTTCGACTGCTGGTCGCCGTGCACGGGGATGCAGGTGGGGTGGATCTGCGTGAAGCAGGGGTTGGCGAAGCCGGCTCCCTTGCGGTAGCACTGGAACGCGGCCGAGCCGTTCGATGCCATGGCGTTGGTCGAGAGGAAGAAGACGTTGCCGTAGCCGCCCGTAGCGATCACGACGGCATGGGCGCCGTGGCGCTCGATTTCGCCCGTCACCAAGTTGCGGGCGATGATGCCTTTGGCCTCGCCGTCCTCGACCACGATGTCGAGCATCTCATGACGCGGGTAGCTCTTGACCGAACCTGCGGCGATCTCCTTGTTCAGCGCGGCGTAGGCGCCCAGCAGGAGCTGCTGGCCCGTCTGTCCGCGGGCGTAGAACGTACGCGACACCTGCGCGCCGCCGAACGAACGGTTGGCCAGCAGACCGCCGTATTCGCGGGCGAACGGAACGCCCTGGGCCACGCACTGGTCGATGATCAGGTTCGAGACCTCGGCCAGACGGTAGACGTTGGCTTCGCGGGCGCGGTAGTCGCCGCCCTTGATCGTGTCGTAGAACAGACGGTATACCGAGTCGTTGTCGTTCTGGTAGTTCTTCGCAGCGTTGATACCGCCCTGCGCAGCGATCGAGTGGGCGCGGCGGGGCGAATCCTGGATGCAGAAGATCTTCACGTTGTAGCCCAGCTCGCCGAGCGAAGCGGCTGCGGAGGCGCCGCCCAGGCCCGTTCCGACGATGATGACGTCCAGCTTGCGTTTGTTGGCAGGGCTTACGACCTTGATCGCCGCCTTGTGGTTGCTCCACTTCTGTGCGAGTTCGCCGGCGGGAATTTTAGCGTCTAATTTGAGTGCCATATGTTCGTGTTGTTATATTGTTCTTGAAAATGTCGGAGGTTAGCAGATGCCTGCGCAGCAGGGGCAGAGACTCTTGGCGAAGTAGATCGCGACCACGGCGGCGAAGCCTGCGAAGATGATCGTGGCTACGATGTTGGCCAGGCACTTCAGGCGCGGATACCACGTGTCGTTGGCCCAGCCCACGGTCTGGAACATCGACCACACGCCGTGCGTGAGGTGGAACCAGAGCGCCGCGAACCACAGCAGGTAGAGCACTGCGTAGTACCACTTCGAGAAGGTGTAGGCGATCAGCGTCGCGCCGTCGGTGGGAGCCAGACCCAGCGAATTGACGTGGTTGCCCGTCAGCTCCACGAGCTGCATCTTCGCCCAGAAGTTGAAGAGGTGCAGCGCCAGGCCGCCCAGCACGATGAAGCCCAGCACGAGCATGTTCTTCGAGGCCCACGACACGCCGCGCTCCTTGACCGTCACTTCGTAGCGCTGCGAGCCGCGTGCGCGGTAGTTGTTCATCGTCAGCACGATCGCGTAGGCGAAGTGCAGGACGACCAGTGCGGCCAGGCCGGCCGTGCCGACCAGCGCATACCAGTTGGCGCCCAGAAATGCGCAGATCGCGTTGTAGGCGTCGGGCGAGAAGAGCACGGTGATGTTCATGGCCATGTGGAAGAGGATGAAGAGCACCAGGGCGCAGCCCGAAACGCTCATTACCAGCTTCTTGCCCAGCGAAGAATTGCAGAGAAAGCAGTTCATAACGATAATTTTGTTATATTTGTTAATATTTGATGTGTTCCGTCCGCAAAGATAGCCATTGTTTGTGGAATAACAATAGAAGCGGCGGGGAAATTGAACCGAAAACGAGGGTTTTATGACAAAGAAAGCATTGCGTGCGGCGATGAAACGGCGCAACTTGGCTTTGACGGACGAGGAGCGCCGCAGCATGTCGGAGCAGCTGATCGGGCGCATCGGGGAGTTGCCGGAGTTCGCTGCGGCACGATGCGTGGGGCTGTTCTGTGCGTTGCCCGACGAGCCGGACACTTCGGCGGCCCTGGCGGCCTGGAGCCGCGGGAAACGCGTCGTCGTGCCGCGGGTCGAGGGCGAAACGATGCAGTTTTACGACTACGATCCTGCGACGATGGTCTGTGGGGCGTTCGGCATCGCCGAGCCGGGGGTCGGTGCGCGGGTGTGCCGGCCGGAGGAGATCGGGCTGGTCGTGGTGCCGGGCGTGGCGTTCGATCGCTGCGGTGCGCGCCTGGGGCGCGGAAAAGGGTTTTATGACCGCTATCTGTCGCAGCCCGGGGTGCGGGCCGTGAAGATCGGGACGTGCTATGCCCACCAGATAGTCGACGCGCTGCCGGTCGAGCCGCACGACGTGACGATGGATCGGGTGGTGTGGGTCGGAGAATGACGCCGCAGTTCGGGGCGGGGATTTTTTTGTCTTGTTTCGGCACGATGCGTGCAAGAATCGGCAAACCGGAATTCAAAAGAGAGGAGAACGTCAAAATATGGAAAAGAGAAAAGTCGCTTTGGTACTGGGTGGCGGCGGCGCGCGGGGCGTGGCCCACATCGGAGCCATCGAAGCGCTGGAGGAGGCCGGATTCGAGATCACGGCCGTGGCCGGCACCTCGATGGGTGCGCTGGTGGGCGGCATGTATGCCGCGGGTCATCTGGAGCTGTTCAAGGAGTGGATGTGCGAGCTGGATCGCTACAAGGTGCTCAGCCTGGTCGACTTCACCTTCAGCGCCGAGGGGCTGGTCAAGGGCAACCGCGTGATCCAGGCGCTCAAGGAGCTGGTGCCCGACGTGCGGATCGAGGATTTGCCCATTCCGTTCGCGGCCGTGGCGGCCGATCTGATGACGGGCCGCGAGGTGGTTTTCGACCGCGGGGGACTCTACGACGCCATCCGTGCGTCGATAGCTATTCCGTCGGTTTTCCAGCCCATGCGCATGGGCGACATGGTGCTCATCGACGGCGGAACGGTCAATCCGCTGCCCCTCAACCGGGTGCGTCGCCGTCCGGGCGAGCTGCTGGTGGCCGTGGACGTGAGCGCGTCGTTTTCGGCCCAGGAGCGCAGCTCGGTGAATTATTATAAGTTGATTACTTCGTCGTCGGAAATCATGCAGCAGCGCATCGCCCAGTTGATGTGCCGGCTCTACAAGCCCGACGTGCTGATCGAAATCCCGGCCGACAGTTTCGGGCTTTTCGAGTTCTACCGCGCCACGGAGATCGCCGAGGCCGGGCGCCGGACGATGGAGGCTTCCTTGCAGCGGAGCCTGGCGCTGGCCGAAATATAGGATGAAGCCTGTCTGAAAAAAAGACCGTAGCACGAATATACGCTACGGTCTTTTGTAAAAATTGCGGCGGCCCTTGAAGAATTCAAAAATTTAGTGACGCAACTTCACACAGATTTCCGGGCCGCCGCAATATTTCTTCGGATCATGACCGCCGTCCGGCGGTGCATTCCGTTTTCAATGCAACAAAGGTAAACAAAGATTCTGAATTTACAATACCTATGCCCGATTCTGGTATGGGTACGCCTGAAATAGCTAAACCTTGGGCCTTTTACCGGGTTAGTGCCTGCTTTTTCCCTTATCGGAGCGAACTTTATCCGATATGGATATGAAAAATTCCCGGATCGGCCGATGCGCCGATCCGGGAATCGTGTCTCTCTGCCGCGCTTTATTTGCGGTCGGAGGCGCGGACGTATTCGGCCACGCGGTGGCTGCGTCGGCCCAGAGGAATGCCCAGCCCGAATGTTACATTCATGGATTTCTGGCTGACGGGCACGAACTGCGGCGTGAACCGGGCCGTCACCAGGTCGGTGCCGACGAAGAAGTTGATCCAGCCCGGGCAGAGGTTCAGGGCCAGTCCGAAGGCGCCCATGCCGCTGCCCGCCGTGTAGCTGCCCGAGAGCGTGAACCAGCGGATCGGCGAGAAGTTGATCGAGCCGGTGACGCTGTGCAGGGTCTTGAATTCGCGGAAGCGGGCCTGGTACAACAGACCGAAGCCCACGCGGTGATTCCACATGAAGTATTCGAGACCGGCGTTGACCGATGCCTGGAGCGCGCGGGCGCTCCCTTTCGCTTCGATGGGCCGGAACTGCTTGAGGTCGTCCAGCGAGAAGTCGGGCGATGAAGTCGTTTCGCCGTTCTCGATCGTGATGCCCGTATACTCGACGCTCGTTTCGGCGCGTCCGGATACGGTGTTGGTCTTGCTCCAGCTGATGAATCCGAGGTCGGTCACGGCCAGCGAAGCCTGGAGTCCGGGCAGGATTTCGTAGGTGGCGCCCAAGTCGACGGCGAATCCGTAGCCGGCGGGTTTGATCTTGTTGATTTCGATGTCGTCCGATTCGAAGTAGAGCTGTCCGTTGTCATCGTAGCGGTAGTTCACTTCGGCGCCCGGGATGTTGGCTTCGATGCTTCCCTGTGCCTCCACGGCCCAGCGGTCGTCGTGCAGCGTGATGTCCATGCGGTCGAAGTTGACCTTCGCGCGGGCCAGTCCGACGATGAACTTGGCCTTGGCGCCTACATAGAGCTTGTCGCCGAGCAGCGGGAACGAATAGCTGACCCCGGCGTCGGCATACATCTCGGCCTCCAGCCCCAGGTTGCGGATCGAGCCTGCGTCGCCGCGTTTGATGAATTCGAAGAGCGCTCCCGGAACGTTGATCTCGGCGTTGGTGCGCAGGTTGAGGTCGAACGACCAGAAATTTTTGTGGTTTTTCGTGAACTTGCCGAAGCCGATGAGGCCCATGCGCACTTCGGTGCCCAGCAGGTTGTTGGTCTTCAGACCGGCGAGCGCTTCGTCGGCGGAAACCGAGGGGTCGAGCAGCGTTACCAGACGCCCGTCGCGCGGATAGAGCAGTTTGCTCAACGGCAAGTTGTTGGTTATGCCTGCCTGCATGCTGCCGACGAACGGGATGTTGACATAGCCGCGCAGCGGCGCGAAAGCCGGGTTGAACTGGGTGCGGAACGTGCTTCCTTCCATGAAGTAAGCCGTGGGGTTTTGTGCCGCGGCGCCTGCCGCCCAGAGCAGCATCGCCAGAAAAAGAGAGCGTTTTTTCATTTTCGATGGGTTGTCGGGGTCAGACTTCAAAGGTGCAGCGGACCGGTTTTGACCATGCTCAGCCGGATGGAGATGGGGCGCGGGTCGAGCGTGCGGCCAGGATAGTATTTTTGCAGTTCGACAGGCACGACGATCTTCACGTTCGAGGCGTTCGCCAGTGCGCGCAGGTCTTCGGCATAGATGCGGGTGGGCGGGACATCCATCGTCGCGTCGACTTCGATCGTGAACGGGGAGAGTTCGAGACCCGTGGGGGTGAACGCAGGCAGAAGCCGCATGCTCAACGGCAGCGTGCTCTCCACCTTGCCTTCGATCGAGAGCGTGTTGACGGGGTCGACCGTACCTTGCGGATCGAGGTTCTCGGTCAGCATGTCGAGCACTTCGCCCAGGTCGAGCGAGCCGAGTTCGTACGAAAGGTCGGAGACGTTCAGCAGTTGCAGGTATTTGCGGGCCGACGCCTCGGTCTGCTGCCGCAGTGCAGCGTTGGTGGCGAACAGCTTGACGAAAGCCGCCTTGAAACGGGTTTTGTCGGCCGATGCTTCGCTCAATCCCAGCAGGGCAAGGAAATCTTTTTTGTAGCTTCGCCACGCCAGGTCGGCCACCTTGTTGAGCCGCTCGTCGCTGCGGCCCATCTCTTCGACCAGGGCGCCGGTCAGTTCGCCGAGGTATGCGTCGTCGACATAGAGCCGGGCGAAATCGACGTATTCTGCGCCGCCGGGCAGCTGCGAGGGCAGCCAGATGTCGGCCTCGTCGAGCATTTCTTGCAGCGAGCCTTCGCTGTCGTGGATGTCGTCGAGAGCCACCGTTACGGTTACCAGCGGCACCGTGAAGCGGGAGGTCGCGTCGCCGACCGCAATGCCGTCCGTGTCGATGCCGGTCAGATCGTACTCCTTGTCGATGCACGAGGCGGACAACATGCCGAGAAGACACAGGAACAATAGTTTTTTCATGGATTCGGATTTTGATGGGTATAGTATTCGATTGCAAATATAATACATTCAGACATATAATCAAAAAGAAACGTTTCGCAAACCGTTGCGGGCGGCGGGCGCGTGTTCCGTGCTGCGGTTTGCCGGATTTTTGCTAAATTTGCCCCGTATGGCCGAAGCCGGAACAACCGATCCGAAGAGTCAGGCGGCGCTGCTGCCGCTTTCGCCGGGCGTCTACCAGTTCGTGGATCGCTCGGGGACGATCATCTATGTGGGCAAGGCCAAGAGCCTGCGCAAGCGGGTCTCCTCCTATTTTGTGCAGAGCAAGGAGCACAGCGCCAAGGTGCGGGTGATGGTCAGGCAGATCGTCGAAATCCGCCACATCGTGGTCGACAGCGAGACCGACGCCCTGCTGCTCGAAAATTCGCTCATCAAGGCCCTCCAGCCGCGCTACAACATCCTGCTCAAGGACGACAAGACCTATCCGTGGATCGTCGTGCGGCGCGAACGCTTCCCGCGCGTGCAGTCGACGCGGCAGCTCGTGCGCGACGGATCGCAGTATTTCGGTCCCTACGGTTCGATGATGATGCAGCACAGCGTGCTGGAGTTCATCCGCGAGGTGGTGCCGTTGCGCACGTGCAAACTCAACCTGGCGCCCGAGCAGATCGCACGGGGCAGGTATGCGGTCTGCCTGCAATATCATCTGGGCAACTGCAAAGGACCCTGCGTGGGGCGGCAGTCGGAGGAGGAGTACGGCCGGGCGGTCGACCTGGTGGTCTCGATCCTCAAGGGCGATCTGCGGCCCGTGCGCAGCTATCTGGAGGAGGAGATGACCCGTGCGGCCGGCGAGTTGAAGTTCGAGCAAGCGCAGCGCTACAAACAGCGGCTCGACGCCCTGGATCATTATGCCGGCAAGTCGGTGATCGTGAGTTCGCGCATCGTCGATGCCGATGTTTTTTCGTTGCTGCCCGACGACGAGGTGGCCTACTGCAACTTCGTGCGCATCCGCCACGGTTCGGTCGTGGGTGTTTCGACCGTGCGCCTTTCGACGGGCGTCGGGGCCGACGAACGCGACATGCTGACGCTGGCCATCCAGCACATGGTCGAGAAGATGGCCGGCGGCTCGCTGGCGCGCGAGGTCATCGTGCCGTTTCTGCCTTCGACGACGCTGCTGTTCGACGGCGTGACCTTCACGGTGCCCAAGCGGGGCGAGAAACTCGAATTGCTGGAGTTCTCGCAAAAGAGCGCCCGGATTTACCGGGCCGAGCAGCTTAAGAATCTGGAAATCCGCAATCCCGAGCGCCACACCGACCGGCTGATGACCGCCATGCAGAAAGAGTTGCACCTCGACCGTCAGCCGCGCCATATCGAGTGTTTCGACAATTCCAACTTGCAGGGCAGCCATCCGGTGGCGTCGTGCGTCGTCTTCCGCGACGGCAAACCCTCGCGCAAGGAATACCGCCATTTCAACATCAAGACCGTCGAGGGGCCGGACGACTACGCATCGATGCGCGAGGTGGTCTACCGGCGCTACAGCCGGCTGATGGCCGAGGAGGCCGAACTGCCCGATCTGATCATCGCCGACGGCGGCAAGGGGCAGATGGGCGTGATCCGCGAGGTGCTGGAGTATCTCCGGCTGGACATCCCCGTAGCCGGACTGGCCAAGAACGACCGGCACCGCACGGCCGAGCTGTTCTGCGGCGATCCGCCCCTGCTGGTCGGCCTGCGTCCCACCTCGCCGGTGTTCCATTTGCTGTCCCACATTCAGGAGGAGGTGCACCGTTTCGCGATCTCGTTCCATCGCCAGAAGCGCAGCAAAGCGTTTATCCATAGCGAACTGGAGCAGATACCCGGCGTAGGCGAGAAGACGATCCGCGAGCTGTTGCAGCATTTCCGCACGGTGGCGAAGGTCAAAACCGCCAACTTCGAGGAACTGGCGGCGCTGGTGGGCGAAGCCAAAGCCCGCAAAATCCGCGATTTCTTTCATCCTCAAGTGTGAGTGAGGGCGGGCATTGTTCGTCGGGTGTTCGAGCGTACTCTCCATACCTTTTGGTCTCTTGCAAGGTTGTCCGTTGGGATTGTTTCTTGGTGTGCAAGGGGTCTTTTCGGTTGTTGGCTCCGGGGCGGTGGCTGTTTTGACTTGCGGATGCTTCGGATCCGGGCTGCGGCTCCGGCCGGCGGATTATTCGGAGCCGTGCTATTCGGACGGTCGGGGTTATAGCTGGACGTT
>JAIECN010000003.1 GCA_029068505.1 Alistipes sp. | reverse complement strand
TGGCGCGCGGTGGTGCGGTAGTTGGTTATACTCCCGAGGTGTAATTGTGTGTGTAAATGTCGGTGTGAGTGCCGGGGTAAATGTCGGGGGAGCCGTTGCGCAAGGAAGAACCGAGGGGGGTAAATGAAAGGCACCGAATGTGAGATGTATGTGTAGATGGGCTACTGCCTGTCAGTCCTGTGTGCGCTACTTTATATAATAATAAATTCCGGACAACGGTTGTCGGCCGTTATCCGGAATCAAGATAGTTTTCGTGCGGGCGGCTATTTCTTCTCTACCGCTTTGAATTCGGCCAGCGACAGGTCGCCGTCGAGCAACGTCAGCTTCTCGCCCTTGATCGCATAGGCATTCGCCTTGTTGAGCATCGCCACGAAGAGGTCTTCGTACTCCATGTCGGGGCAGGCCATGCGCGTCATGCCCATGTTGCCCAGCGTGAGCTTGTTGCCCTCGATCGTATACTTGCCGAAGAAACGGTTGCAGTTGGTGCGGCCTGCCAGCAGGGTGTCCGCAGCGTTGAATTCGAGCGTGAAAGCGTCTTCCTCGCTGTCGATGGCTGCGGCGGGGATGCCCTCCATAGAGGCGAGTTTCCATGTCGTGCCCTCCAGCGGCTTGTTGTTTTGCGTGCCGCAGCAGGCGGCCAGTGTCAGAAGCAGCGCAGCTGCTGCAAAGATCTTTTTCATAGTTCTGTTTATTGGTTTTTGTGTGTCGTTCGGGTTTGCGGCGTTCAAATTGCGGGCCAAGCGCACAAAGTTAGCGCTTTTATCCGTTCGGTGCAAACGTTCCGGAGCGTTCCCTACAAAAAGCCGCATCCCCCGAAAAGAGGATGCGGCCCGAGAGAGATCTCGAATAGGTTTAGTATTCGATCGCCGAAAGGCGTTTGTAGCCGTTGTAACGCCACTTGGCGTTCTGCTCGGCAGCCTGGAAGAGTTCTTCGGCTTCGGCAGGGAACGCTTTCTGAAGCGAGGTGTAACGCACCTCTTTCTTCAGGAAGTCCTGGAACTTCGACCAGTCGGGTTCCTTGGAGTCGAGCACGAACGGGTTCTTGCCCTGCTCCTCGAGCTGCGGGTTGTAGTGCCACAGGTGCCAGTAGCCGCAAGCCACGGCCTCCTTGCCCACGGTCTGCGTGCGGGTCATGCCGCCCTTGATGCCGTGGTTGATGCAGGGAGCGTAGGCGATGACGAGCGACGGACCGGGATAGGCCTCGGCCTCTTTCAGCACGTTGAACAACTGCTGCTGCGACGCACCGATCGATACCTGGGCGACGTATACGTAGCCGTAGGTCATGGCCATGGCGCCCAAGTCCTTCTTGCGGATGCGCTTGCCGCTCGAAGCGAACTTCGCCACGGCACCCACGGGCGTCGACTTGGACGACTGGCCGCCGGTGTTGGAGTAGACCTCCGTATCGACGACGAGGATGTTGATATCCTGGCCCGAAGCGAGGACGTGGTCGACGCCGCCGTAGCCGATGTCGTAGCCCCAGCCGTCGCCGCCGATGATCCACTGCGACTTCTTGACGAGCCAATCCTTCATTTCGAGAATCTTCTGGCAGTAGTCGCAGCCGCAGGCTTCGAGCATGGGCAGCAGGCGTGCCGTCACCTCGGCCGAAGCGGAGGACGAACCGCGTGCGGCGATCCACTCCTTCATCGTAGCCTTCAACTCCTCGGAGCACTTCGTGCACTCGGCGATGGCGGCTTCCATGGTCAGCTGGATGCGGTCGCGGAGCTTCTCGACACCGACGTGCATACCCAGACCGAACTCGGCGTTATCCTCGAAGAGCGAATTGGCCCATGCGGGACCCTGGCCCTTGGCGTTGGTGCAGTAGGGCGTCGAGGGGGCCGAACCCGAGTAGATCGACGTACAACCCGTGGCGTTGGCTACCATCATCTTGTCGCCGAAGAGCTGCGAGATGGCCTTGATGTAGGGCGTTTCGCCGCAGCCGGCGCAGGCGCCCGAGAACTCGAAGAGGGGCTGTGCGAACTGGAGGTTCTTCACGGACTTGGTCTTGTCGACGACTTCCTTGTAACCGATATTCTTGGTAATGTAATCCCAGTTCTTGATCTGCTCCTGCTGCGATTCGAGCGGCTTCATGATCAGGGCCTTCTCCTTGGCGGGGCAGACGTCGACGCAGTTGTTGCAACCCGTACAATCGAGCGGCGACACCTGGATGCGGAACTTGTACTCCTTGGTTTCGCCCAGACCCTGCTTCCAAGCCAGACCCGAAGCGGCAGCCTCGGCCTCGGTGGCCAGGAACGGACGGATGGCGGCGTGGGGGCAGACGTAGGCGCACTGGTTGCACTGGATGCAGTTGTCGATCTGCCACTCGGGCACGTTGACGGCGATGCCGCGCTTCTCGTAGGCGGCGGTGCCGTTGTCCCACGTACCGTCCTCACGGCCGTTGAAAGCCGAGACGGGCAGGTCGTCGCCCTTCAGGGCGTTGATCGGGTCGACGATGTTGCGGACGAACTCCGGACGCGACATGTCGACGCTGTGTGCAGCGGCCTTGACCTCGATGGAAGCCCACTCGGCTGGCACGGCCACCTTCTCGACGGCGTTGCCGCCGGCGTCGACGGCCGCGTAGTTCATGTTGACGATATCCTCGCCCTTCTTGCCGTAGGACTTGAGGATGGCGTGCTTCATCTCCTCGACGGCCTTCTCGAACGGGATGACGTTGGCGATCTTGAAGAATGCCGACTGCATGATGGTGTTCGTGCGCGAACCCAGACCGAGTTCGGCGGCGATCTTCGTGGCGTTGATGATGTAGAAGTTGATCTCGTTCTTCGCCAGGTAAGCCTTCATGTGGTCGGGCAGGGTCTTGCAGGTGGTCTCGGCGTCGTGCACGGAGTTCAAGAGGAACGAACCGCCCTTCTTGAGACCTTTCAGCACGTCGTACTTGTCGACGTACGAGGGCACGTGGCAAGCCACGAAGTCGGGCGTGGTGACGAGGTAGGGCGACGTGATGGGCAGGTCGCCGAAGCGCAGGTGCGACGAAGTGTAGCCGCCCGACTTCTTGGAGTCGTAGGAGAAGTAGGCCTGGCAGTACTTGTTGGTCGTGCCGCCGATGATCTTGATCGAGTTCTTGTTGGCACCCACCGTACCGTCGGCGCCCAGACCGAAGAAGAGGGCCTCGAAGGTGCCGGGCTTGGCGAGCGAAATCTCCTCGCCGACGGGCAGCGACAAGTTGGTCACGTCGTCGTTGATGCCCACCGTGAAGTGGTTCTTGGGCTGTGCGGCGGCCAGGTTCTCGAAGACGGCGAGCATCTGGGCCGGCGTGGTGTCCTTGGACGAGAGGCCGTAGCGGCCGCCGACGATCATGGGCTGGAGCTGCTTGCCGTAGAACATCGACTTCACGTCGAGGTAGAGCGGTTCGCCCTCGGCGCCCGGCTCCTTGGTGCGGTCGAGCACGCAGACGCGCTTGACCGTGGCGGGCACGATGTCGAAGAAATACTTCTCGGAGAACGGACGGTAGAGGTGTACGGTAATCAAACCGACCTTCTTGCCCTGCTTGAGCAGGTAGTCGATGGTCTCCTTGATGGTCTCCGTGACGGAACCCATGGCCACGATGACCTGCTCGGCATCGGCGGCGCCGTAGTAGGTAAAGGGCTTGTATTCGCGGCCCGTGATCTGCGAAATCTGCTTCATCGCGTCGGCCACCATGTCGGGCACGGCGTCGTAGAACTTGTTCGAAGCCTCGCGGGTCTGGAAATAGATGTCGGGGTTCTGGGCCGTACCGCGCGTAACGGGGTGCTCGGGGTTGAGGGCCTGGGCGCGGAACTGCTTCAAGGCGTCGCGGTCGAGCATGGAGGTCAGCGCGGCCTCGTCGATCAACTCGATCTTCTGGATCTCATGCGAGGTGCGGAAGCCGTCGAAGAAGTGGAGGAACGGCACGCGGGCCTTGAGCGAGACGATGTGGGCGATGCCGGCCAAGTCCATGACCTCCTGCACCGACGAGGTGGCCAGCATGGCGAAACCCGTCTGGCGGGCAGCCATCACGTCCTGGTGGTCGCCGAAGATCGAGAGCGACTGTGCGGCCAGCGCACGGGCCGAAACGTGGAAGACGCCCGGCAGCAGCTCGCCGGCGATCTTGTACATGTTGGGGATCATCAGCAGCAGACCCTGCGACGCGGTGAACGTCGAAGTCAGGGCGCCGCTCTGCAACGAACCGTGCACGGCGCCTGCGGCACCGGCTTCGGACTGCATCTCCACGACCTTTACCGTCTCGCCGAAGATGTTCTTGCGGCCCTGGGCGGCCCATTCGTCCACCAGTTCGGCCATGGTCGAAGAAGGCGTGATGGGGTAGATGGCCGCTACTTCCGAGAACATGTAGGCTACATGAGCCGCGGCGTAGTTGCCATCGCACGTGATAAATTTCTTTTCTGCCATTTCGCTAAAAAATTTAGAGTATTTTTGAGTGTGTATTTTCTGTCCGTTTACGTGGTCTGAAAACACGCGACGCAAAGATAGCAAATTCGGAAGAAAAACGATGCCTAAATTCGTACAAATAATCTGTATTTTTTGGCACTCTTGCTGTCGGGTTGCGCACGCTGCGGCGAGGAGTTGCGATTTTTGGTTCGAAATGTGTTATCTTTGCCCTCCATGATTCCCTATCGAAAAACTACGCTTGCCAACGGACTGACGGTCATCGTCAACCGCGACCCCGCGTCGCGGCTGGCCGCGGTCAACATGCTTTACCGGGTCGGGGCGCGCGACGAGAACCCCTCGCGCACCGGATTCGCCCATCTGTTCGAACACCTGATGTTCCGCGGCACGAAAGCCGTGCCCGACTTCGACCTCCCCGTGCAGATGGCTTCCGGCGACAACAATGCGTTCACCAACAACGACTACACCGATTTCTACATCACCCTGCCGGTGGACAACATCGAGACGGCCCTGTGGCTCGAAAGCGACCGCATCGAAGGGCTGGACATCACGCCGCAGAAGCTGGAGACCGAGAAAAAGGTGGTCATCGAGGAGTTCCGCCAGCGCTACCTCAACCAACCCTACGGCGACCAGACGCTGCTGCTGCGGGCCTTGGCCTACAAGGTGCATCCCTACCGCTGGGCCGCCATCGGGCTGACGCCCGAGCATGTCGCCGAGGCTACGCTCGACGATGTTACGGCGTTCTACCGCGCCCACTATCATCCGTCGAACGCCATCCTCTCGATGTCGGCCGATCTGGAGGAGGAACGGATGCTGGAGCTGGCCGAGAAGTGGTTCGGCGCCCTGCCCGACCGTCCCTGCCCGGCGGCGCCCGTACCCCAGGAACCGCCCCAGACGGCGCCGCGCCGCGAAGTCGTCGTGCGCGATGTGCCTGCTACGGCCGTGACCGTGGCCTACCCTATGGGCGGGAGGACGTCGCCCGATTTCTTCGTCGCCGACTTAGTGTCCGATCTGCTTTCGGGCGGCGACTCGTCGCGGCTCTACCAACGGCTGGTCAAGGAACGGAAACTCCTCTCGTCGGTCAACGCCTATGTTACCGGCGATCTGGATCCGGGGCTGTTCGTCTTCACGGGGCAGCTGCTGCCGGGCGTGGCGCCCGAGCAGGTCGAGGAGGCGTTCCGTGCCGAAATCGAAGACCTGCGTCGGACGGCCCCCTCGGACTATGAGATGCAGAAAGTCAAGAACAAGTTCGAGGCGAACACCTTGTTCGGCGAACTCAACGTCATGAACAAAGCGATGAACCTGGGGTTCTACGAACTGCTGGGCGACCTCGGCCTCATCAACCGCGAGGTCGACCGCTATCGTGCCGTCTCGTCCGAGGTCATCGCCGATTTTTGCGGCCGCGTGTTGCAGCCGCAGCGAAGTTCCACCCTCATTTACCAAGCCCGATGAACCGTCCGCCGTTGATTCTTCCGTCAGACATCCGCGTCCCCGAAGCCCGCAAAGAAGTGCTGGACAACGGCGTGGCGCTTTACACGCTTCCGGCCGACGATTTCGAGGTGCTGCGCGTGACGTTCGTTTTCCGCGCCGGCTCGGCCGTGCAGCGCGTGCCCTTTTCGGCCTCCGCCACGGCCAACCTGCTGGCCGAGGGGACGCAGGGCCTCACGGCCCGCGAAGTGGCCGAGCGGCTCGACTTCTACGGTTCGTGGTTCGATGTCAACCTCGACCGCGACTATGCCTACATCAACTTCGCCATGCTCTCGAAGTTTTTCCGCGAGACGCTGGCCGTCGCCGAAGAAATCCTGCTGCGGCCCGTGTTTCCCGAGGTGGAGTTGCAGACCTACTGTACCAAGCGCAAACAACGTCTGTCCATCGACCGGCAGAAGGTCGACGTCCAGGCCCGAGAGGCGTTTGCAGCGGCGATGTTCGGCGAGCGGCATCCCTATGGCGTATCGTCGGACGAAAAACTATATGACACTTTGACGCGCAGCGACATCGAAGCGTTCTACCGGACGTTCTATACGGCCGAAAACTGCTTCGTGGTGTGCAGCGGCCGCATCGGCGGGCCGGAGCGGGACGCCGTGGCCGCGATTGCCGGGCGTCTGCCCCACGGAACGCCCGCGCAACCGCTCTTTCCGGCGCCCCAGACTCGCCGTTGCGCGGAGGTCGCCCATCCCGGAGCCGTGCAGTCGTCGATCCGCATCGGGCGTCTGCTCTTTCCGCGCCAGCATCCCGACTTCGTGGGCATGCAAGTCGTCGCCACGGCGTTGGGCGGCTATTTCGGTTCGCGGCTGATGCAGAATCTGCGCGAGCGGCACGGCTACACCTACGGCGTGGTGGCGGCGATGGTCAACTTCGAGCAGGCGGGCTATCTGGCGGTCGCCGCGCAGGTGGGGACGGAGGTCACGGCAGCGGCCCTGGCCGAGATAGATGCCGAAATCGAGCGGCTGCGCCGCGAACCGATGCCCGACGACGAACTGGCGCTGGTGAAGAATATCATGGCCGGGGAGATGATGCGCATCCTCGACGGCCCGTTCGGCATAGCGGACGTGACGATCGAAAACATCCTTTGCGGTGCGGACAACACGCTGGTAGACGCCAACTTGCGGGCCATTCGTGCGATGACGCCGGCCGATGTCCGGAATCTGGCGCAGAAGTATCTGAAGCGGGAAGACCTGGTCACCGTGGTGGCGGGAGAAGTCGGCGAATAGAAACCGGAATATCCGGCAGCAGGTATGCAGGCCGGATATGGGTAACATGCGGTGCGGTGTCGGGCCGGAAAATAGCAGGACACGGGGTGGATGTTATCAGGACACGAGCCGCGGAATCGATTTTCTGGGTGCGCGGCGTATGGGGAGGGGCTAAAGAGAGCCTTTCGAGTTTTGCTCCACCCACCGGGTCAGCTCGACGAATTCGGCCACGGACAACTGCTCCGCACGACGGCTGAACCAAGGGTGTTCCGCACCTCCGAAGTTGCCGAAAGCAGCGCGCAGCGAGTTGCGGATCATCTTGCGGCGCTGGCCGAACGAAGCCTTCACCACGCGGATGAAAAGCTGTTCGTCGCAGTCGAGGTGCTGCGTGGCGTTGCGGCGCAGGCGGATCACGGCGCTTTTGACCTTGGGCGGCGGGTTGAAGACCGACTCGTTGACCGTGAAGAGGTATTCGATGTCGTACCACGCCTGCAACAACACCGACAGGATGCCGTATTCGCGCGATCCGGGCGGCTCGGCGATGCGCACGGCCACCTCTTTCTGGATCATGCCCACGCATTCGGGCACCAAGTCGCGGTGCTCCAGAATCTTGAAAAAAATTTGCGACGAAATGTTGTAGGGGAAGTTGCCGATGATCTTCAAGGCGGGCGCATCGGCGAAAGCGCTGCGCAAGTCCATCTTGAGGAAATCGCCGACCAGAAGCCGCGGTGCGAAATCGGGATAATGCGCATGGAGATAATCGACGCTCTCGGTGTCGATTTCTGCGCCCCAGGTCTCGATGTCGCCGCGCGCGAGCAGATACTGCGTCAGCACGCCCATGCCGCAACCCACTTCGAGCACCGCAGCCGGAGCTTCGGGCGTGCCGCCCGAGAGCGAATCGCAGATTTTGCGCGCTATGTTGAGGTCGACCAGAAAATGCTGGCCCAATGCTTTCTTGGCCCGTACGTCGTCCGGTTTTTTGGAGGTTCCGGGGCGCAGGGCGGCGGATTCGGGGCTTTTTTTGTCGGACACGGCAGCGGTCATGTTATGCGTTCGTCGGAGAATGGGGTATCTTTACTTTAATCATATCGCACGCCCGGGAGCTTTCAGGGTCTTTGGTCCGGGAGTTTCCGGAGCTTTTTCTCGGCTGCTTTCGGGGCCTTGGGGGTGTTGTGCCTTTTGCCGGCCGTCCGGCGCTGTGTAGCCCGGAAGCCGTAGAGCAGCCCGACGAATCCGATGCCCAGCAACGCGATCCAAAACCACACGGCGCTGCTGCCCGGCAGGTATTCCAAGGCGTAGATGATGCCGGCGACGGCCAAGATCATGACTGCGATCCGGATGATCTGGAAAAGGGCGGTTTTGCTCATGGCGGCTATTTTGTGATGGCGCCGGCGGCCGGTCGCTGCCGGGCCGGCGGGAGGGGCTATCGCCCCGTATTCTTATTGTGCGGCTGCAAACGCAGGGCAGTGAATATCATGATGATGGCGCAGCAGGCCATCACCACCGGCACATACCAGATGTTACTACCGTCGGCCATCGCCACACGCCAAGCCGACACGATGGCCAAGATGAAGAACACTCCGGCCATAATCGATATGAATCGTCTCAAGATTGCCATTTCAAGGTATTTTGTTTCTGTTCACTTCTTCCAGATGTTTGCGCTTCTTCTTGCGGAACTCGTGTATGGTCATGCCGCCGCCGGCCAAAGCGAAGAGCAAGGCGATCAACAGATCGAACCAACTTACGCAATGGCTGCATGTGAAAGCCCACCGGATGCTGATCCCCAGCCAGACGAGCGTCGCGCAGAAAAACAACAATGCAAGCGTAAAAGTCTTCTTATTCATACTTCGAGCGAAAATTGAACGGCCAAAAGAAAACCGAAACCCGAACGAACCGCCGGCGGCGAACCGACGAGGGCTTGCATAGGGTGTCCGGCAACTTCCGATGTCCGGTTTTGCGTGGTGTCAATTGCCTTGTTCGCACATGAACTTGATGCGCACCAGGCGGATTTCCTCTTCAGTATAGTCGGAGCCGAGTTCTTCGATCGCCGCATCCAAGGAGTCGCTCTCGGCATCCTCCTTGAAGTAGAGATAGATGTCCTGGATTTTATCTTCGTCCATGAATCCGCTCAAGTAGTAGGCGATGTCGAGCTTCGTGCCCGAGTTGACGATGCCTTCGATTTCGGCCAGCAGCTCGTCGAAATCCAGGTCGCGGGCGCGGGCGATGTCCTCGAAATCCATCTTGCGGTCGATCGACTGGATGATGAATATCTTGTTGCCCGACTTGCTGGCCACGCCCTTGACCACCATGTCCTGCGGGCGGATGATCTCCTTCTCCTCGACGTAGGCCTTGATGAGCTTGACGAACTCCTCGCCGAACTTGCGGGCCTTGCCGGCACAGACGACCGTGATGTTCTTCATCTCTACCAGGGTGACCGGGTACTGCACCGCCAAGTCTTG
>JAIECN010000029.1 GCA_029068505.1 Alistipes sp. | reverse complement strand
CCCCCAACACCCTCTGCTCAGGAGTCGGGTGGGCTCGGAGATGTTTATAAGATACAGGTTCTTGCACGACTCGATGTCGATGCCGTCGCCGTTCTGGGCGTAGTCGGGGCACCGAACGGTGATGTTGTTGACGATCAGATTGGTGCACATGGCCGGATGGATGTTCCAGCACGGCGAATTCTGGAAAGTGACGTCTTCAAGCAGGACGTTTTCGCAGTGGTGGATGGCAATCATCACCGGACGCAGGAAATCTTTCATCTTCTCGAAATCCTCGCGCGTCTTGGCCCAGGTGGAGACGTTCTGGTCGGAACCCGAAGTGGCGCCGAACTTGAAACTTTCGGACGGATACCATGTTTTGCCGTCGTCGGAGAGGATGCCGCCGCTTCTCACCTTGGACTTCCATTGGCCCTCGGTGAGCTTACCCATCTTGACGGCACGCCACGCATCGCCGTTGCCGTCGATGACGCCGTGGCCCGTGATGGCTACGTTCTTGACGTTCATGGCCGAAATCGGCGACTGGCAACGCCACGTATTGAGGCCCTCGAAAGTGATCTGCACGAGCGGATAGAGCGTCTTGTCGTCGCTGAAGACGATCATGGCGTTCGGCTCCAGATGCAACTCGATGTTGTCCTTGAGCACGATGGGGCCGGTATACCACACGCCGTCGGGCACGACGACACGGCCGCCGCCCTGCTGCGCAAGCGCATCGATCGCAGCGGCGAATGCCTCGGTAGCCAACGTATGGCCGTCGCCCACGCCGCCGAAATCGGCGACGCTCACCGAACGCGCGGGAATTGCGGGACGCGGAACGTCGGGCATGTCGAAAGGCATATCGGCAGGCAAGGCCCCGCCCCGGGAGGCGGAAGGAGCGCAACAAGCGGACGCAAGCGCCGCAAAAGCCAAAGGAAACAACAGATTTCTGAAATTCATAAATTCGTCAATTTATCGGTTTTTGTAATTTTCGGCCGGTTGAACCATACAAATGTACGATGATGCGACGTAGCGAATTGGGATTTTTTGACGCAATGCAAGGATTTTTCGCCGCCTGCCGCGCCGCCCGGACACCCGGCCGCAGCATAGAAAAGGACTAATTCAACCGCTCCACGGTCACTTCCGGATAGGGATGATTGCCGTCCCGGGCCGTTCGGGGTGCAACGTACTCGGTCTCGAAAGCCTGCAGATCGTCGTTCTGCCCCTCGATCCAATCGAGGAAGCCGCTCTTGCGCCACCCCATGACGAACCAATAATCGATACGTCCGTCGACAGGACGCAGCTGGCAAAGGTAACTGCCCGCATCGTCGATCTGCGAGACCGTCTGCCGGGCCGGCAGCCACACGGCCAGTCCGACCGTCTCGCGCTCCCATTTGAGCGTGTCGTTCTCGGGGAAGTCGCACCCCACGGTCTCCAGCAGATAACTATCGTTGTCGCGCACGATGCGAATCTTGTTGTCGCGGATCTTCATCACACCGGTTGCGAATTCGAGGTCGTCGACACCCTCGCCCTCGATGAAATTCTCGACCTTGACGACCGAACCGCCGCCGTAGAGGATATAACGCGAGGTCATGTCGATTTCGCGGCCGCCGTACTTCCACCCCTCGACCCGCATGTCGACCACCGTACGCAAAGGGCCATAGGCCCGGATCGTCGCTTCGCGGCGCCGCATGTCGACAATATGCTCCATACGGCGCTTGGCGGGGTTCCACCCCTTGAGCGCCCCGACGGAAACCGTGCCGAAGACACGCAGGTTGTCGTGGCCGTAACCGGCGGCGAGCTGCTCATCGGAGGGATACCACATCGTTTCGCGCAACTCCAGACGCGGCTGCTTCTTGCCGTAAGTATCGATGCTCTGCTTCTTGTCGAAATAGATGCGGTAGGCAGCATATTCCGACTCGAAAGCCGGGCCGTGGTGATGGAGCTTGCGGTACATGTCGTCCTTGAGGGAGGAGAGCTGCGATTTTTCGGTCAAGGTCTTGTCGGAATTCTTCCACCACATCTGGGCATTGACCAGAGACTTATAATCATGCGCGACCTCCTTGGTCGAATAATCGACCCGCACATCCGCCCGCTCGCCGGGCCGCATGTCGACCGGGAAGACCAGCTCGTCGAACACACCGTCGCCGTCGAGGTCGTCCAACTGCGACGGAATCTCGGTACGGCCGCGCCGCACATCCAACAAATAGACCGTGGCGCCCTTGGCCTCGGCCGGCACATCGCGCACGACAGCCCAGGCCAGGCCGCTGCCGGAAGAGGTCGAAAGCCGATAATGCACCTTGGTGGTTTTCGCATCCGCAGCGCCGCATGCAACGCACGCTGCCAACATCAAGAAAAACTGTTTCATTCTAAAATATAAATGTTTATTCGGTTTCTTCGATCAAGGCCTCGATCGCCCGCTCCAACTCCTCGCGCGAACGGATCGCCCCAGCAGGCAGTCCCTCGGCGAAACTCTGCAACGCCTGCTCGGGAAGCAACTCCACCCTCGACTCGTCGGCCTGCGAAAGATCGAGACCCAAGGTCGCAGCAAAAAATTCGTAGACCGCACGCCGCGTGTTAGGACCGTAATCGTGGCGCTCGTCGGGCAGATGAACATTGCGCACCTCGGCGGCCGCATCGTAAAACGCCCATATGCGCTGCAAGAACGGATATTCCAATTCGGGATAACTTGCCGTCCAGTCGCCGCCGTCGCTCACGGTCAGCACGGGACGCGGCGCCATGACGGCAGCCAACAATTCGGGCGTGCAGCTTCCGCCGCCGGCCAAAGTCACGGGGCGCCCGCTTTCGCAAGGACACCCGCCGTCGAAATGAGACACGAGGTGCACCACGGGAGCCAATGCGGCGAAACGCCCGTCGACGAACGCCAGCAACAACGCATGGGTCGCCCCGCCCGAACCTCCGGTGGCCGCCATGCGGGCCGTATCGATGTCCCGGCGCGACGCGACGATCCAATCGGCGACAGCTTTCGACCACAACACCTGCAACTGCATGGCATGCTCCCCCGTATGGGCTTCGCGGCCGATCTGCCGCTCGGAATCGCCCCACCCTACGATGTCCATGTCGACGGCCACAGCGCCCATGCGGGCGAAAACGGCCATCCTCGCCTGCTGGTCGGGACGATAACGCCCGCCGGGCCAATGTCCTGCCGGCGAAACGATCAACGGATGACGACCGCGGGCAAGCGGCGCGTAGATCGTACCGCAGACATACAACCCGGGCAATGTTTCGAGCGCATAGTTCTGCGTAGTATACCCGTCATGCGGCATCTTCCGTCCCAGGCGCACGTCGGGGTGCGCAACGAGTCCCCGCACGAACGGTTCGAGCGCCAAAGCCTCCCTGGCCCCGGCGAGCAACGCCTCCCGGCGATTTTCCCAGCTCTCGCGATCAGCATATTGCGCCGACAACCAAGCCAACAACTTCTTGCCGTCGGCCGGCGTGCGGCGATAATATTCGTAGGGCTGCACGGTGATCTTCGGCCCGCCGCTCCACACTAAATCGAGCGGATGCAACAAGTTGTCGAGGGTCTCTTCGAGAGAATAGGGCCGCACCCGAAAGTCGCCGAACGCCGCACGCACGGTGTCGGGAGCAAAACGCTTGCAACGAATGTCGACCCCGAACCGTTTTTCGACCGCTTCCAGCATCTCGGCGAGCGACCGGTCGGCGGGATGCGGCGGCCGGGCCACGACGAGGCCCCTGGCGGCGATGCACAAGCAGAAGGCCCAACAAACGAACAATATATAACGCTGCGATTTCATCCGAAAGTCGATTTGCAGAGATACAAATATAGAAATTTTGAAGGCATTTCTTTGTCGTTTGCCAAAAAGATTCTATATTTGCACACCTTTTGACGCGCTCCGCCGCGCCGAGGGTGACCGGAGAGATGGGTGAGTGGCTGAAACCACCGGTTTGCTAAACCGACGTACGGAGTAATCCGTACCACGAGTTCGAATCTCGTTCTCTCCGCAGCATGGAACCATACCGAAAGACTGCAAACGATGTTTGCAGTCTTTTCTATTTTCAAACGTACCGCACGCAGCATCCGAAACGGCGGCCGGCATCTTCATCCCGGACATGGAAACAGCTGCACAATAATTGCATGGGTACTTCCCATGCAAACGGATTTCCGGAAAAGACCTTTCATCCTGCTCCTTTGGGCATGGCTATGTTGCAGCACTGCTGCAGCACAAATTCCCGGCGCCGATTCGCTCTCCCGGCCGCCCCTGGGGGTCCTCGCAATCGGCAAAGGCATCGCCTACCGGTCGCCGGGCGACGGATTCTCGCTGACTATGCGGCTGCGCATGCAAAACCTCGTGGCGCTGTCGTTCGACCGCCGATTCACGCTGGATGAAATCGAAGCACGCATCAAACGGCTGCAAGTCAAGTTCAACGGCCACATCTACTCGCCGCGCCTGACCTACGCCATCCAACTGGGATTCACGGGTCATGCGGCCAATGCACGCAGCAACTCGAACATATTGAGCGACGCAATTCTTTACTATCGTCCGTCCAAAAGATGGAACATCGGGCTGGGACAAACGAAAATCCAAGCCAACCGTGCGCAGATCACGTCGTCGGGCTTGTTGCAGTTTGTCGACCGCAGCATCGTAAACAGCGAATTCAACGCCGACCGCGATTTCGGGCTTTTCGTCCGCTACGACCTGCCCCGCGACGAAGGATTCGCCTTCTCGGCCAAAAGCTCCGTGACGTTAGGCGAAGGCCGCAACTGGGGCCGCTCGCCCAACGGAGGGCTGGTCTACACGCGGCGTCTGGAACTTTATCCGCTGGGACGCTTCAAGGAGAAAGGCGAGTCGTCGGAGGGCGACCTGGCCCACGAAGAACGCGTCAAGATCATGGTAGCCGGCGCCTACTCCTACAACCGCAAAGCCATGCGCACGCACGGCCAACATGGCGATCTGCTGCCCGACGGCGCGACACGCAACCTGAACAACTGGTACGCCGACTTTCTACTGAAATACAGTGGTTTATCGTTCTGCGCCGACTTCATGGGGCGCACCTGCTCCGACCCGGTTTTCGACGACGAAAACCGCACATGGATCTACACCGGCTGGGGCTTCAACATCCAAGCCGGCCACATGATCGGCAAAAAATGGGAAACCTCCCTGCGTCACTCGATGCTTTTCCCGCAAACCGAAGTGCAACCCCGGGCGGGCTATCGGCGTCGCTCACAAACGACTGCGGCCGTTTCGCGCTACATCGTCGGCCATGCGCTGAAAGTGCAGGCCGACATCTCCTACAACCATCGCAGCCGCGCCGCGAAAACCGACTACCCGCGCTGGCTGTTCGCCTTTCAACTGGAAATGGGAATATGAATCCGGAAAATATTGCAGTTCCGGAGTAAAAGGGCCAACCCGGACAAAAAACCGCCGGCACTCCCCCGCAGGCAGTGCGGTCAAAGGATTTTCAGCGCGATCTGCGCGCACGCCTCTGCATCGGCCAAGGCATGGTGGTGGCGCTGCAAGTCGTAGCCGCAGGCAGCCGCCACGGTGTGCAATTGATGATTGGGCAGCTGCCGCCCGAAGTAGCGGCGCGACGCCCGACAGGTACAAAAGAACTCATAGCCCGGCCACGGCATGTCGTAGAGGTTGAGCGCGGCACGCAGGCACCCCTCGTCGAACGGCGCATTGTGCGCCACCAAAGGCAACCCCTCGATGCGCGGCGCCAGCCGGCACCACACCTCCTCGAACTCGGGAGCCTGGTCGGTGTCGGCGCATGTCAGCCCATGGATCGCCGTGATAAAGGGACTATAATAGTTGGGGCGCGGACGGATCAAACTATAAAACGAATCGACCGTTTCGCCGCCGCGCACCACGACGGCCCCCACCGAACAGACACTGGCTCGGTGGCGGTTGGCCGTCTCGAAGTCGATGGCAACGAAGTCGGTCATCACTCCCACTCGATAGTTGCGGGCGGCTTGGAGGAGATGTCGTAGACTACGCGGTTGACGCCGCGCACCTTGTTGATGATCTCGTTCGACACGTCGGCCAAAAACTCGTAGGGCAGATGCACCCAGTCAGCCGTCATGCCGTCGGTCGAGGTCACGGCACGCAGGGCCACGCAACTCTCGTAGGTGCGTTCGTCGCCCATGACCCCCACGCTCTTGACGGGCAGCAGAATCGCACCGGCCTGCCACACCTTGTCGTAGAGACCCGCAGCACGCAGGGAGTCGATGTAGATTTTGTCGACGTTCTGCAAGATTTCGACCTTCTCGGGCGTGATATCGCCCAGAATACGGATCGCAAGGCCCGGCCCCGGGAACGGATGGCGGCCGATCAGTTGCTCGGAAATCCCGAGCGAGCGGCCCACGCGGCGCACTTCGTCCTTGAAGAGCAGCCGCAGCGGCTCGACGATGCGCAGATTCATCTTCTCGGGCAGGCCGCCCACGTTGTGGTGCGACTTGATCGTGGCCGAGGGGCCGTTGACCGAACACGACTCGATGACATCGGGATAGATCGTCCCCTGCGCCAGCCACTTCACGTCGTTGATTTGCTGCGCCTCCTCGTTGAAGACCTCCACGAAATCGCGGCCGATGATCTTGCGCTTGCGCTCGGGGTCGCTCACGCCGGCCAGATCGCCCAGGAACTTGGCCCCGGCCTTGACGCCCTTGACGTTCAACCCCATATTCTTATAGGATTCGAGCACCTCCTCGAACTCGTTCTTGCGCAGCAGGCCCGAATCGACGAAGATGCAATAGAGGTTCTGCCCGATGGCCTTATGCAGCAGCACGGCGGCCACCGACGAATCGACGCCGCCCGAGAGACCCAGCACCACCTTGTCGTCGCCCAACTTCTCGCGCAGATCGCGCACGGTGGACTCGACGAAACTCTCGGAAGTCCAACTCTGCGCACAACCGCAGATGCCGACGACGAAATTCTTCAACAACTGCGTACCGTCGGTCGAATGATAGACCTCGGGATGGAACTGGATGCCCCAAGTCTGCTCGCCCTCGACACGGAACGCCGCGACGCGCACGTCCTCCGTGCCTGCGATCAGGCGATAACCGGCCGGCACGGCGGTGATCGTATCGCCGTGCGACATCCACACCTGCGTCGAAGCGGGCAGTCCGGCCATCAAGGGATCGGAAGCATCGCCCACGGTGAGCATGGCGCGGCCGTACTCGCGGCTCGGCGCAGGCTGCACCTCGCCGCCGTAAGCAGCCGAGAGGTACTGCGCCCCGTAGCAGACGCCCAACAAGGGCAAACGACCCTTGATCGGGGAGAGGTCGGGCTTCGGAGCCTCGGCATCGCGCACCGAATAGGGGCTGCCGGAGAGAATCACGCCCCGCACCGACGCGTCGAGCGCCGGAATCTTGTTGAACGGATGTATCTCGCAATAGACGTTCAACTCGCGCACGCGCCGTGCGATGAGCTGCGTATACTGCGACCCGAAATCGAGGATGAGTATTTTTTCCATCTATCTAATAAAACCGATTATTTTTTCGTTACGGGCCGGTTCATGCGGCCGGACAGCCGCATCTCCTCGGCGAAAGCCTCGTGTCCGACCTCGCGAATGCGGGAGATGCACCCCTGCCGGTCGGAACGGAAGATGAACGAGAAGAATTTCGCATAGATATTGTTGAATATCTTGCATTGCTCGGCAGTCGTCGTCGTACAATCGGCACAACTCTGCCACCCATGCTCCAAACAGCATTTGCGCACCTTGCACCAAACTGCCTTTTCGTAATCGCGGCAACCGGGGCACTTCCCTTTGCTTTTTTGTGGACAAGCGCCGCAAAAGAGTCCGCAAGCTGCGATGTCGATATTCATCATGATTGCGATTCGTTTTTCTTGCCGAATTCGGCTTCCTCCTTGCGCTTGCGGCAATTGTAAACCACGATGCGGACGACGAAGATATAAAGGAACGCCAACGCCAGATAGAGGTAACGGAGCCAGTCGGGGCGGCCCGTATAGAGCCACACGACGAAGAGCGCCGCAAAGAAAACGAAAGCAACGATGTCGCTGCGGGAAATCTGCCGATTGCCTTGTGCCATGGTCGGTAAGAGTTATCGGTTATCGTTCGCTCGAATAGTTGGGCGCCTCGCGCGTAATGGTCACGTCGTGGGGATGGCTCTCCTGCATGCCCGAAGCGGAGATGCGGATGAACTGCGCCCGCTGCAAAGCAGCGATGTCCCCGGCGCCGCAATACCCCATGCCGGAGCGGATGCCGCCCACAAGCTGATAGACCGTCTCGTTGAGCGACCCCTTGAACGGCACGCGCGCCACGATGCCCTCGGGCACGAGCTTGTTGATGTTGCCCTCGCAGCCCTTCTGGAAATAACGGTCGGCCGAACCGGCCTTCATGGCGTCGATCGACCCCATGCCGCGGTAGGACTTGAATTTGCGGCCGTTGTAAATGATCGTCTCGCCGGGAGCTTCCTCCGTGCCGGCGAACATCGACCCGATCATCACGCAGTCGCCGCCTGCGGCCAATGCCTTGACGATGTCGCCCGAATAGCGCAAACCTCCGTCGGCGATCACCGGCACGCCCGAGCCTTTGGCCACGGAAGCGGCAGCGTAGATAGCCGACAACTGGGGCACGCCGACACCGGCGATGATGCGCGTAGTGCAGATCGAACCCGGCCCGATGCCGACCTTGATGCCGTCGGCCCCGGCATCGATCAGAAAACGCGCCGCCTCAGCCGTGGCGATGTTGCCGACCACGACGTCGAGCGCAGGATAAGCGGCCTTGATCCGCCGCAGTGCGTCGACGATATTCTTGGAATGACCGTGCGCCGAATCGAGCACCACGGCATCGACATCCTCGGCGACGAGCGCAGCGACGCGATCCATGACGTCGGGCGTGATGCCCACCCCGGCAGCCACGCGCAGACGCCCCTTGGCATCCTTGCAGGCGTTGGGGTGATCCTGCACCTTGGTAATATCTTTATAGGTGATAAGCCCCACCAGCCGGCCCTGGTCGTCGACCACGGGGAGCTTTTCGATCTTGTTGTCGAGCAACATCTCGGAAGCATACTCCAACTCGGTCTTGCGGGTCGTGATCAACCGGTCGCCGGGGGTCATCACCTCGCCGATGGAACGCGTCATGTCGCGCTGGAAACGCAAGTCGCGGTTGGTGACGATGCCGATCAACTTCCGCTCTGCGTCGACGACCGGAATGCCGCCGATCTTGTTCTCGTGCATCAAATCGAGCGCATCGCCCACGGTGTTGTCGCGCGAAATGGTCACGGGATCGTAGATCATGCCGTTCTCGGCACGCTTCACGCGCCGCACGTGGGCCGCCTGCTCGGCGATGGACATGTTCTTATGGATCACTCCGATGCCGCCTTCGCGCGCCAGAGCGATGGCCAGCGGCGCTTCGGTCACAGTATCCATCGCCGCAGAGACGATGGGGATGTTGAGCTTGATGTTTCGGGAAAAACGGGTCTCCAAAGAGACCTCTCGCGGCAACACTTCCGAATAAGCGGGTACGAGCAACACATCGTCGAAGGTAAGACCCTCGGGCTGAACCCTTTCATTGACAAACGACATAAGAACGGGATTTTGTTGCTCGCAAAAATACACAAATTTTTCCTAATCTCCGCACGAAACGACGCATGTTATCAATTTTTATCAACATTGACAAAACCGGCTCGCAAAAAAGAACCGCCCCTGCTGCACAAACAAGCAGCAAGGGCAGTTTAGCCAAAAGGAGGTGTTCGACACACCCTCTTTTTGCAGCAAATCCTAATATTGTTCTTTCTCGTTAGGGAAGTCGCACTCCTTGACATCGCGGATATATCCGGAAACGGCATCGGTCATGACCGTATGCAGATCGGCATAACGACGCAGGAAGCGGGGCGAAAAGCCTTTGTTGATGCCCAACATGTCGTGGATGACGAGCACCTGGCCGTCGCAAGCGCCGCCGGCGCCGATGCCGATGGTCGGCATCCGGACCTCCTGCGAGACGCGGGCGGCCAACGCAGCGGGGATCTTCTCCAAGACGCAGGCGAAACACCCGGCCTCGTCCAACAACCGGGCATCGCGCACCAACTTCTCGGCTTCGGCCTCCTCCTTGGCCCGGACGGTATAGGTGCCGAACTTGTGGATCGACTGGGGCGTGAGTCCGAGATGCCCCATAACGGGGATGCCGGCCGAGAGGATGCGCTGCACCGATTCGAGAATCTCCTCGCCGCCCTCCATCTTCACGGCGTCGGCCTCGGTCTCCTTCATGATGCGGACGGCCGAATCGAGCGCCACCTTGGAATTGCCCTGGTAAGTACCGAACGGCAGGTCGACGACGACCAACGCCCGCTCGACGGCCCGAACGACGGAACGGGCGTGGTAGATCATCATATCGAGCGTAATAGGGAGCGTAGTCTCGTAACCGGCCATGACGTTGGCAGCGGAATCGCCTACCAGGATGACGTCGATACCTGCGGCATCGACGATTTTGGCCATCGAATAATCATAGGAAGTGAGCATGGCGATCTTCTCGCCCCGCTGCTTCATCTCCGTGAGACGGTAGGTCGTCACGGCTCTTACAGTACTTTCTACAGACATTTCAGATTTGGGTTTTTGAATCGGGCGCAAAGATAGAAAGTTAATTCACATTTCACAATTCGGAATCCGCGATTTGCAGCCCGGCGCCCGATCCAGCGCTACCGCTGCGGTCGCAGCCGGCAGAAAAAATGCCACAGCACCACGCCGCCCGAGACCGAAACATTGATCGAATGCTTGACCCCGAGCTGAGGAATTTCGATAGCGCCATGACACAGATCGACGACCTCCTGCCCCACGCCGGCGACCTCGTTGCCGAAGACGAGCGCATAACGCCGCCCGGGCTGCGGAACGAACGCATCGAGCATCGCAGCCCCCTCGACCTGCTCGACGGCGAAAACCTCGTAGCCGGCGTCCAGCAACTCCCGGACGCACTCCAGAGTCGAAGCATGGTAGCTCCACGGCACGGTCTGCTCGGCTCCGAGGGCCGTTTTGTGGATTTCGCGGGCAGGCGGCACGGCCGTGATGCCGCACAAGGCGACATGCTCCACGGCAAAAGCGTCGCCCGTACGGAAAAACGCCCCGACATTCTGTGCCGAACGCACGTTGTCGAGCACCACCCTGACGGGCATCTTGGCCATGACGGCATATTCTGCGGGCGTAGGACGCCCCAACTCTTCATTGGCGATTTTTCGCATGACGGCTTCTGAGAATCTGTTTTAGAGGCCAAAATTAACAAATAAAAAATATTTTATCTATTTTTGGGCGATCAAAACACATCGAAAAACATGACCCTGAAAAAGATTGCG
>JAIECN010000028.1 GCA_029068505.1 Alistipes sp. | reverse complement strand
CCCACCCACCCCCCCCCGCTCAGGAGGCTCGTGGGCTCGGAGAGGTGTAAAAGAGACAGGATACATGTCGTCGGAGAACGACGAGAAAGTGGTAAAACCGCCGCAGAAGCCCGTAATGAGGAACACATTCATCGACGGCGAAATCATATGCGTCTTCTCGGCCAGGCCGAAGAAGATGCCGATGATGAAGCTGCCCACCAGATTGACCGTGAAAGTGCCCCACGGAAAAGCGGCGGCTCCCGCGAAGTGGAAAAGTTTGCCCGTCAGAAACCGCAGGCAGGTGCCGATGAAGCCGCCCAGTCCCGCAATAAGCATCGCTCGAAACATAACTAACAAATTTTGGAGTAAAGATATAACAATAATTCGGCTCCGTCTGCAAATTCCGAACCACACCCCGCAAACAACCGCACGGCCGCAGCGATCGGAACGCCATGCGGCCGCCGCCCCGGATCGATCTTGGCATACTCTTTGGATTTCAATGCGTCGGACGAACCGTCGATCCCCGCAAGGATGACGGCGGACGCCGAACCATAAAATCCATCCAACTATGCACTTATCACCAAAAGAGATCGACAAACTGATGCTCCTTTCGTTGGGCATGATCGCCGAACGACGCATGAAAAAGGGGCTGAAACTCAACTATCCGGAAGCCGTGGCCTACATTACCTCCACAGCGCTCGAAGAAGCGCGTGCAGGCAAGACCGTCGAAGAAGTGATGACGGCCGCCGCCGGTGTCCTGCGCAAGAGCGACGTCATGGAAGGCGTGGCCGACATGATCGACTTGCTGCAAGTCGAAGCCGTGTTTACCGACGGTTCGCGTTTGGTAAGCATCCACCACCCGATCAAATAACTCGTAACGCATCGAATCATGGACAATAACACTAAAAAGAACACTCCGGCTGCCCAACAGCGGCAGACCCCGGGTCTCTATCCCGGCCGGCCGGGCTTCGCGCCCGCGCAGCCGGTCGCCGTGGGCGGCGTACTGCTGGCCGACGCCCCCATCGAATACAACACGGGCCGCAAAACGGTAAAACTGGTCGTCCGCAACACGGGCGACCGTCCCGTCCAGGTTGGCTCGCACTTCCATTTCTTCGAGGTGAACCGCTACCTGGAGTTCGACCGCGACGCTTCGTTCGGCTGCCACCTGAACATCCCGGCCACGACGGCCATCCGCTTCGAGCCGGGCGACCAGAAGGAGGTCGAAGTTGTGGCCTTCGCCGGCAAGCGCCGCGTGATCGGCTTCAACGGTCTGGTCATGGGCTACACAGGCGACGAAGATGCCCCGACCTACTTCCCGGCCCGCATGAAAGCCGTGCGCAAGGTGCGGCAGGCCGGATTCAAGGAGATCGGCGAGAAGCAGGCCGAAACGGACTACAAGAAATACGAAGCTGCCGCCGCACAAAAGAACGACAACGCAAAAAAATAACGATCATGGCAACCATATCACGTCAAGAATACAACAACCTGTTCGGGCCGACCGTGGGCGACAAGATCCGCCTGGGCGACACCGATCTGTATGTGGAGATCGAGAAAGACCTCCGCGAATACGGCGATGAAGTCGTCTACGGCGGCGGCAAGACCCTGCGCGACGGCATGGGGCTGGCCAACACGATGACCTCGAAAGAGGGGGCGCTCGACATCGTCATCACCAACGTGACGATCATCGACCCCGTACTCGGCGTAGTGAAGGCCGACGTGGGCATCAAGGACGGTCTGATCGCCGGCATCGGCAAGTCGGGCAACCCCAACACCATGCACGGCGTGCACCCCGACCTGGTGACCGGCGCCGCGACCGACGCCATATCGGGCGAACATCTGATCCTGACGGCTGCCGGCATCGACGGCCACGTGCACCTCATATCGCCGCAGCAGGCCTATGCCTCGCTGAGCAACGGCATAACCACCCTCTTCGGCGGCGGCATCGGCCCCACCGACGGCACCAACGGCACGACCATCACTTCGGGCAAGTGGAACACCGAGCGCATGCTCGAATCGCTCGAAGGCATTCCGGTAAACGTCGGCATGCTGGGCAAGGGCAACTGCTCGGTGGCCCAGTCGCTCGAAGAACAGATCGAAGCGGGCGTCTGCGGACTCAAGGTACACGAAGACTGGGGATCGACGCCGGCGGCGATCCGCGCGGCGCTCGACGTGGCCGACCGCTACGATGTGCAGGTGGCCATCCACACCGACACGCTCAACGAGGGCGGCTATGTCGAGGACACGATCGCCGCCATGGACGGCCGCACGATCCACACCTACCACACCGAGGGTGCCGGCGGCGGCCATGCGCCCGACCTTTTGAAGGTGGCGTCGATGCCCTACGTGCTCCCCTCGTCGACCAACCCCACCCTGCCGTTCGGCATCAACTCGCAGGCCGAGCTGTTCGACATGATCATGGTGTGCCACAACCTCAATCCGAAGATTCCGTCCGACGTGGCGTTCGCCGAAAGCCGCGTGCGCCCCGAGACGCAGGCGGCCGAAAACGTGCTCCACGACTTGGGCGTGCTGTCGATGGTCTCGTCCGACTCGCAGGCCATGGGCCGCATCGGCGAATCGTTCATGCGCACGTTCCAGACCGCCTCGTTCATGAAAAGCGCCTGCGGCAAACTGGCCGAAGACGCCGAGGGCAACGACAACTTCCGCGTGCTGCGCTACCTGGCCAAGATCACGATCAACCCGGCCATCACGTTCGGCGTGTCGGACTACCTCGGATCGGTCGAGAAAGGCAAGGTCGCCGACCTGGTGCTGTGGGAGCCGCATTTCTTCGGTGCCAAGCCGAAGATGGTCATCAAGGGCGGCGTCATCAACTGGGCCAACATGGGCGATCCCAACGCTTCGCTGCCCACACCGCAACCGTGCTACTATCGGCCGATGTTCGGGGCCTGCGGCCGTGCGCTGCCGCAAACGTGCATCTCGTTCGTTTCGAACGCAGCCTACGAAAGCGGCATCAAACAACGGCTGTCGCTCGAACGCATGGTGCTGCCCGTGCGGCGCACGCGCCAGCTCACGAAGTTCGACATGGTGCGCAACGGCGGCATGCCGCGCATCGACGTCGATCCCGAAACGTTCGACGTGCTCGTGAACGGTGTCCGCGCCTACGTCACGCCGGCCCGCGAATTCCCCTTGAGCCAACTTTATTGGTTCAGCTGACTTGCCGTCCGGTTCCGGAGACCTCGTTTTCCGGAGCCGGACTTTTTTCCACCTCGTAAAACGACACTCTTACCCATGAAAATCTACACTGCCATTCTCGGCAACCTGCATGCGCCCGAGTGGGCCGAACGTGCCCGGGAAGCCGACATCGAAACCGTCGATCTGGATCAATGGACGGCGCAGAAAAGCCGTTTCGTAGCCCGCAGCGACCGCAAAGCCGAATATGCCGTGGCGCTCGAACGCCGCACGCAGCTGCTCGACGGCGACATCCTCGAATACGACGCCGCACGCAAACGGATCGTGGCCATCGGCATCCGCCTGAACGACGTGCTGGTCGCCGACTTGAGCGACCTGGCCCGCGAACGGCCCGAGGAGATCATCCACATCGCTCTCGAACTGGGCCATGCCATCGGCAACCAACACTGGCCGGCCGTGGTCAAAGGGACGAAGGCCTATGTTCCGCTGACGGTAGACAAGAAAGTGATGGACAGCGTAATGCGCACCCATCGGATCGAACATGTGAACTACTCGTTCCAACCCGGATCGGAAGTGATCCCCTACCTGGCTCCGCACGAAATCCGCCGGCTGTTCGGCGGCGCAGGCCACGAAAACGAGACGGAACATCGCCACCATCATGCCCATGTCTGACAACACCAAAGTGCTCATGCACCTGCTGGCGCTCACCGACTCGGCCTTTCCGGTGGGAACGTTTTCGTTTTCCAACGGGCTGGAAACGGCGGCCGACACGGGTCTGGTGCACGATGCGGCGACGCTCGAAGCCTACGCCCGCGAAATCGCCCGGCAGGCGGCCTTTACCGACGGGGTGGCCGCTCTGCACGCCATGCGGAGCTATCTCCGCGACGACTTCGACGGCATCGTCGAGGCCGACCGCCAGGCCATCCTCTGCAAGATGAACGCCGAGGCCCGGCAGATGACCTGCCGCATGGGCAAGAAGCTGGCCGAACTCTACACGCACATCGCCGCCGACGGCACGGTCGTCCGCTGGCTGGACGAGATCGCCGCCGAACGCACGCCGGGCACCTATCCGGCGGCCCAGGGGATCGTATTCGCTGCCAGCGGAATAGATGAACGCGAACTCTTCTGCTCGCACCAATACGGCGCGATCAACACGGTGCTCAACGCCGCACTGCGGTGCGTGCGGGTCTCCCACTACGACACGCAGCGCATCTTCTTCCGGCTCGCAGCCGAAATCGACGCGCTCTACAACGAAGCCGCAACGATGGAGTACGACGACATGAACGCCTTCGTTCCCCAGACCGACATCCTGGCCTCGCTGCACGAGAAAGGCTCCAAACGCCTATTCATGAACTGAATACGCCCGCAATGGCCGAAAGACACAAAAACATATCAACAGAATCAAAACCTTACGACTCAAAAAAATGAACAACACTTGCAGAATCGGCATCGGAGGCCCGGTAGGCTCCGGCAAAACGGCGCTCATCGAAGCCATCACGCCGCGCCTGTTGGAAATGGGCTATAAAGTACTGGTCATCACCAACGACATCGTGACCACGGAAGACGCCAAACACGTACGCAAAATGCTGAAGGGCATCCTGGTCGAAGAACGCATCATCGGCGTGGAGACGGGGGCCTGCCCCCACACGGCCGTGCGCGAAGACCCCTCGATGAACATCGCGGCGGTCGAGGAGATGGAAGCCCGCTTTCCCGACGGCGACGTGGTACTCATCGAGTCGGGCGGCGACAACCTGACGCTCACTTTCAGCCCGGCGCTGGTCGATTTCTTCATCTATGTGATCGACGTGGCCGCAGGCGACAAGATTCCCCGCAAAGACGGGCCGGGCATCTCGCAGTCGGACATCCTGGTCATCAACAAAACCGACCTGGCGCCCTACGTACACGCCGATCTGGAGGTCATGCGCGTCGACTCGGAGCGCATGCGCCCGGGCAAACCTTTCGTCTTCACGAACTGCATGACGGGCGAGGGCATCGAAGAACTGGTGGAGCTGATCCGCCGCATGGCGCTTTTCGACGCCGGCCACCGCCACCAATCCGTACCGGAAACAGCCGAAGCATGACGACCGCTTTCTCCGCAGCCAAAGAGATGGCGCCCTACCTGGCCGAGCCGAAAGCGATGCCTGTAGGCACGCCGGGCAAGACGGGCTACCTGCGTCTGGGTTTCGAACTCGACGACCAGGGCCGCTCGATCATGCGCGACCTCGAACGCCGCGCTCCGCTCATCGTGCAGCAGGAACTCTACTTCGACGAGGGCATGCCCGAGATGCCGTGCGTCTACATCCTCTCGTCGGGCGGCCCCAACGTCGACGGCGACCGCTACGAACAACATTTCACCGTACGCCGGGGAGCCTACGCCCATTTGTCGACGGGCGCCGCCACCAAACTGGCCGAGATGCGCTACAACTATTCGGGACTGCGGCAGCGCTTCGAACTGGAAGAAAACGCCTACCTGGAGTTTCTGCCCGAGCCGACGATCCCCTGCCGCCACACGCGCTTCATCGCCGACACGACGATCCGCATCGACCCCACGGCGACGCTTTTCTACGCCGAAATCTACATGAGCGGGCGCAAGTACTTCGACCGGGGCGAACGCTTCGCCTACGACGTGCTGTCGGTGACCGCGCGGGCCGAACGGCCCGACGGGCAGCAGCTGTTCCGCGAAAAATTCGTCATCCGGCCCGAAATCTATGCGCCGACCTCCCTCGGGGCCATGAACGGCTACGACGTATTCGCCAACGTGATCGTGCTCACGCCGCCCGCCGAAGCGGAGCGCATCTATGCCCGCACCGAGGCTTTCATCGACCCCGGCCGGCGTCTGGCGGCAGGTATCACGCACCTGCCCAACGGCTGCGGCCTGCTCTACAAGGTGCTGGGCGACGAAACGGGGCCTGTGAAACGTCTGGTGCGGCAATTCTGCTCGACCGTACGCGAAGAAGTCAAACAACGTCCGCTGCCGGAAGAATTTCCGTGGCGGTAAAACGAACCATAAAAGACCTGAATCATGGCAACGACTCTTACTTCTCCGACAGCCCATGCAAGCGTAGGCTGCCTCAAAAAAATGTTGCGCGGAGCGGGACAAGTGATGTTCCAACCCAGCGCATGGACGGGATTGCTCTTTCTCATCGGCATATTCTGGGGTTCCTATGCCGGCCATGCCGGCATCGTAGCCTGGGGAGCGCTCGTGGGAACGGCGGTATCGACGTTGACGGGACGTCTCCTGCGGCTGCCTGCCGACGACGGTGCGCAGGGCCTCTGGGGCTTCAACGGCATTCTGGTGGGCTGCGCCTTTCCGACCTTCCTGGGCAACACGTTCTGGATGTGGCTGGCGCTCATCCTCTGCGCGGCGCTCACTACCTGGGTGCGCACGGGTTTCAACAACGTGATGGCCCCGTGGAAAGTCAACTCGCTGACCTTTCCGTTCGTGTTCTGCACCTGGATTTTCCTGCTCGCAGCGCGCGCCATGCACGGCATGCCGCCCGAGCATTTGAGCGACCCGACGCTGCCGACGTTCTTCTCGTCGGCCGAAAATCTGCGGTTCGGCCATCTGCTGGGCTACTGGCTCAAAGGCATCGCGCAGGTCTTCCTGATCGACTCGTGGGTCACGGGGCTGTTCTTCCTGGCCGGGCTGCTCGTGAGCAACGCCCGGGCTGCATTGTGGGCCGCCATCGGTTCGGCCGCGGCTCTCGTCGTGGCCCTGCTTTTCAAGGTTTCGGGCAGCGACTTGGCCCACGGCCTCTACGGCTTCAGCCCGGTACTGACAGCCATCGCCCTGGGCACGGTGTTCTACAAACCGGGCCTGCGCTCGGGCGTGTGGGCCTTGGCGGGCATCGTCGTCACGGTATTCGTGCAGGCAGGCATGGACATAATGCTGGCCCCGCTGGGCATCCCCACGCTGACGGCGCCTTTCTGCGTCACGACGTGGCTTTTCCTGCTACCGCTCATCCGCTTCGACCATGTGGAAAAACCCGACCACTCGAACTGGAATCCGGACAACAAAACGCATCTGGCGCACCGACCGACTGCTGCCGGCACCGACATACCCATAAAATAGGCCCGTCATGCACATGTCCGACGCGCTGGTCTCCCCGACGGTATTCGCCGTCGCGGGGGCCGCATCGCTCGCCCTGCTGGGCACGGCGATCCGCAAAATGCAACCCTCGAACTCCGCCCCGCACCACACGAGGC
>JAIECN010000027.1 GCA_029068505.1 Alistipes sp. | reverse complement strand
TCGGGCGATCTGACGATCGCTTTCGTCCTGATGATCGCCGCCGCGGGATTCGATTTCTTCGACGGGCTGGTCGCCCGGCTCATGAAGCAGGACGGCAAGTTGGGCGTCCAGCTCGATTCGCTGGCCGACGACATCTCGTTCGGACTGCTCCCGGCCGCTGTTCTCTTCGTGCTTTTCGGGCGCATGCCCGGCTTTTGGCTGCCCGAGAGCGCCGGTGTCGCAGTGCTGCTTTTCGCTGCTTTCGCTGCGCTGCGTCTGGCCAAGTTCAATGTCGACGACTCCCAGCATGCCGAGTTCTGCGGTTTGCCGTCGCCTGCTGCGGCCGTGTTCTGCGCTTCGCTGGGGCTGTTGTCCGAGCGGTGCGGGCTGGTGCTGCCGCGCGAGGTTGTGCTGCTTATCGCCCTGGCCGTCGGCGCTTTGATGGTCTCGCCCGTGCGGATGTTCGCCCTCAAGTTCAGCAGCTACGGCTGGAAAGGCAACGAGGTGCGTTATTCGTTCTTGGCGTTGAGCGTCGTGCTGTTGGCCGCATTGCGCTGGTGGGCCGTTCCTTTGATCGTGGCGCTGTATGTTGTCGTTTCGACCGCGATGTGGATCGCCTGCCGTCCGGAAAATCATCGGCAAACCGATAAATAGCTTATGAGGATGGGTGCGTTGAAACGGGTCGCCCGTATCGGGTTGTTCGGAGCGCTGGCCGCGCTTCCGTTGGGCGTGTCGGCCCAGCTCGATGCCCGGTCGATCCTCCGCGCCCAGCAGCAGGGGCAGCAGACCGACCTCTACGGCTCGAATCCTTATGAGAACGACGACGAGGCGACCATCGCCCAGGACACCGCCCGCAAGGAGCGCAAGATCCGCAAACCGCTCGAATCCTACTTTTTCAGCGATTCCGTGCGGGCGCTCAACAACTTCAAGTGGCACGTCAGCCGCGACTACAACCGCGTAGCCATCGGGCCGCTCGACACCACGCTGACCGACTTCCGGATCGACTATCCGTTCTATCTCCACGACGTGGGCGACATGGCGCAGGGTGCGCTGGGCCAGACTTCCCTGCCGCTGAACTACTTCCGGCGGCCGCAGTCGTCCGACTTCGCGTTCGCCGACCCCTATTACGCCTACACCTACAACATGGAGAACGTGCCGTTCTACAACACCAAACGGCCGCTCATCCGCATGGGGTACATCGAGTCGGGACAGAAGCGCTACCGCGAGGAGAACTTCAACATCATGGTTGCCCAGAATGTCTCGCCGACCACCGGGTTCAACGTCGATTACCGTTCCCACAGCACCCGGGGCCTGTATGCCTGGTCGCGTACGAAGAACCACAACGTGGCCGTCGCGTTCAGCCATACCGGCAAGCGCTACTCCGTCCATGCCGCTTACTACAACAACCACATCGAGCAGCAGGAGAACGGCGGTGTCGTGGGCACCTGGGCCATCGCCGACACTACGTTCCAGCACCCTTCGGGCGTGCCCATGAAGCTCGCCGACGCCCAGGCCCGGAACATCTACCGCAACAATGCGTTCTTCCTCACCCAGTCCTACGGCATTCCCTTGCAGCGCATGACCGAGAGCGATTTTTCGCTGGCCGACCTCTCGGCCGTCTACATAGGCCATTCGTTCCAGTACAGTTCGTGGAGCAAGGTCTATACCGACATCAACCGATCCTATGTCGATGAGCGCGACCACCGCGACGACAACGGCGAGTTCGTCGCCGCCACGGGCAATTATTACGCCGACTGGTACATCGATCCCGCGCAGTCGCGCGATTCGCTCTACGAGCGGGTCATCTCCAACCGCCTTTTCGTCCAGGCCCAGCCGTGGGACCGCAACGGCGTCGTCGGCACGATCGATGCAGGAGTCGGTGTCGACTTGCACCTCTTTTCGCAGTTCGGAGCGGGCGACTACCTCTCGGGCGGTTACCGCAAGGTCAAGAAAACAAGTTATTTCGCCTACGGATCGGTCGGCGGAAAGATCAAGAAGTATGTCGACTGGGACGCCAACATCCGGTTCTACCCGTCGGGATACCGGGGCGGAGACCTCGCCATCGGCGCCCGCGTGGCGCTGACGGGGTATATTCGCCGGCACCCCCTGATTCTCGAAGGGCGTTTCTCCATGGAGCGCCGTACGCCGTCCTACTGGCAGGAGAATCTTTTCTCGAACCACTTCATGTGGTCCGCTCCTTTGAGCAAGGAGAATGAGACTCGTTTCGAGGTGAAGTTTTCGGTGCCCGACTTTGCGTTCGAGGTCGGAGCCTGGCAGGGCGTCGCGAGCGACAAGGTCTACTACGGTTCCGACAGCCGCATCGCCCAGCATGGCGGAAGCATCGGCCTCACGAGTGCGTATGTGCGTAAGGATTTCCGCTTGGGCGGACTTCATCTGGACAACAGGGTATTGTTGCAGTGGAGTACGGATCAGGAGGTCGTCCCCGTTCCGCTTTTGAGCGCCTACCTCTCGTATTACTACGAGTTCTGGGTCGTGCGCAATGTTTTGCGCCTGCAAATCGGGTTGGATGGGCATTATCACACCAAGTACCATGCCCCGAGCTACAACCCGGCCTTGTCGGCGTTCTACAACCAGCGCGAAGTCGATGTCGGGAACTATCCCTATGTCGATGCCTTCGTTATGGGAAAGTGGAAAAGAATGCGTATATTCTTGAAATACCAGCATCTGAACAAAGGGTTGTTCGGCAACGGCGAATATTTTGCATTGGCCGGCTATCCGCTCAACCCCGGCATGTTCAAGATCGGTATTTCGTGGGGATTCTATGATTAGCGTATTGTTCTGCACGGCTTGAGCAGCCCGCAAACCGACTTTCTATGCTGAAAAAAACAGCCTTGGCTTTTGCTTTCTTGACGATTTCCACCGCTTTCCGTTGCTCCGATCCGGGAACTTACCGCTCTGCGGAGCAGTCCGAACGCGTCGGCAACGTCTATTCGTTGTTGCTGGAGGGCGAATATGTTATTTCCGCTTACGACGAGTTGATCCGCGACATCAGCGAGCAGGAGGGGCACGACTGGCGTCTGCTCTCGGCCATCGCCTACCACGAATCGCGGTTCCGTTCGCACCTCGTCTCGCCGCGGGGCGCCCGCGGACTGATGCAGATCATGCCGTCGGTCGCGCGGCAGTTCGGCGTACCCGTCGGCACGGCGGCCGATCCGGAGACCAACGTGTGGCTGGCCAACAAGCTGCTGTCGCGCATCATGGAGGCGCTCCGCATCGCCGAAGGCACCTCCGCCGAGGATCGCATGAGCATCGTCCTGGCTTCCTACAACGGGGGGCTGGGCCACGTGTGCGATGCCCGGCGCCTGGCCCGTTTCTATGGGGAGAACCCCGATTCCTGGGAGGTCGTCAAGCGTTATCTGAAGTTGAAGTCGCAGCCCGAATACTATACGCACGAGGTCGTCGAATGCGGGCGTTTCTCCGGCAGCCGCCAGACTGCGGCCTATGTCGACGATGTGCTCGGCCACTACAAGAAATATTGTCTCATGACAAGCCGGTAAGCCGGATCCGGACGGGATGCCGTTGCCCGGAATCCCCAATGCCGTCCCGGAATCCCAAATACTGTCGCCCGGAATACTGGTTCGGGTAAAATGCTGTCATGCCTTCATCCAGAATTCTGGTTCGGGCAAAATTCCATTTTTATGGGTATGATGCGGGCCTTGTTTCGGGCCGCTCTGCTATTTCGGGCCGGCCCTCTTCCGTCCGGGGAGGTGGAAAATGCGTAGAAAAATAAAAACAGCTCCGTGTAGATGCTGGACGCAGCGCACGGAGCGCCCATTGGCGCGATTCCCATTGTTCAGCGGGTTTACGTTGCCCGCCCCGAACCACAAGGTGCCTGCGTTGACATTACCGGCTGCGTAGGACGACGACGAAGCGTAATTGCCCTCCGTGCCGACGGCCGTCAAGGCTCCCGACTCTCGGGCGCGGTAGCCCGCGGCTGGTAAAAGAAGCAATCGCTGGATTGAATGCCGCAGCGGGGTCGTGCGATCGACGCCGCGGCAGACTGGGATGGACAACTGGCAAAACCGCCGGACTTCAGGCGCTTCGCCCTCCGGTGCCTTACCTTGCCAGTGGATTGCTGAATCTACTCGCCGCACTGACGGAAGCCGTGGCCTCCGTCACTCCGGGCAGAAGGAGCTGTTTTTATGTTCATAAGTCCGCGTAGTCGTAGATCAGTTCGAAGTCGTCCACCCACATGCGGCTTTGGGTCGAGCCGACGAAGTAGTCGCCCCAGCGCGATCCCGAGCAGACGATCATCATGTGCGTAGGTTGGATGTCGGTGTTGCGCCAGTCGATTTCGATGCTGAACTGCATCCATCCGTCCGTGCTTTTCTTGAAGATCAGTTCGCCGTATCCCAGCACGTCCTTGCCGTTCGGATTGAAGACGATCGGCGGAGTTTTCGTGTAGACTTGCACGGGCGATTCCGCCGTGCCGCCGTATTCTTCCGGTGTCCACGTGCCCAGGGCGATGTAGATCGAACCCTCGTCCATGTCGTCGTTGGTCAGGGCCTGGCCCGGGGGCATCGTGGTTACCTGCTTCATGTCGATGTCGATCTGCCCCTGGGTATATTTTACCCAGCCGCGCAGGGCGATGGGATGGGTGGCGAACGGACGGCCGAAGTTGACCTTACCGTTGGTGCCTACCGTCTCCGCATAGGTGCCGATGAAGATGTTGCCCGCCGCGAATTTGCCGATGCCCATGAGCGAAGCGAATCGCGAACTCAGGCAGGCCGAGGCGACGCCTGCCGAGCCGGGCCGGACGTCGGGACTGCCTTCGCAGATCGTCTCGCCCGCCGATATGGAGCCTTTGTTGCCGCTGTCCCAGAAAGCCTGGTCTTCCGATAGATAGGGGTAGATGATCTTGCCCGGCTTGCTCCATTCCTCGAATCCGGCGTTGGGCAGAGGCAGGGCCGCTTCGGTCGTGAATTTTTCGATCTCCGATTCATCGTCGTTGGAGTAGGCCACCGCTTCGTAGTCGGTCTCCGGCAGCAATCCACGCACCTGCGCCGAGAACGTGCCGTTCTGTGCGGTCAACTCCTCTTGCGCCACTTCCGTCCATTCTTCGGTGCCTGCGGCCCGGTAGCGGAAGCCCAGTTTCGTGCCGCTCAGTCCCTCGGCGTGGAGCCATGCCGAGTGCGTCCAGGGGGCGATGCGGGAGAACCTCACTTTCACTTCGGTGTACTCCACCGTCAGATACCAGTCTTTCGTGTGGCCATGATAGGTCACATCCACGCGGCGGGCGCCTTTCGAGAAATCGTTCAGCCGATCGAGGTTCGTGTCGTCGAGTTCCAGCACATCGGTGCACGACATGGTCGAAATGTCGCGCGGCCCGAGCTTCAGCGCCGTGACCGTCACTTGCGAGAGGTCTTCGAAACCCACGTAGGCCTTGGCCGTGCGGGCCGTGGTGTCCCACTCCGTCGTGCCGATCTGCCCCTCGACCGCGAACTTCCGCTCGATCGTCTGCCGGGCCTCGATCGTCCAGGGGTAATCCTGATAGATCGAGAGGTTCACATAGAGCGGCGTGCGCATGTTGTGACGCCCTACGATCGGCGTCGAGAGGGTGGCGTTCTCCGTTACTGTGCAGGCGGTGATTTCCACCGCCTGGATGTCGGTCGTCTCCTCCAGCGGCAGGATCACGAGGCGCTCGTCCGCGTCGATGGTCGGCTCGCCCGACAATCCCTCGGCCTCGATATGCTCGATGCGGCACACCACCAGCGGGTAGGGGATGTCGTTCACGATGCAGCCGGCCAATGCCAACGCTGCTATGTAGAAACCCAATCGTTTCATTGGTGGTCTCCTTTCTTTTTGTTCCACAGATGGATGGTCAGACCTATGCGGATGTCGGCTATGTTGAGCCGGAAGTTCATCTTCGAATATTCGCGCGAGCCGGTTTTTTCGCCTTGTTCGTTGTATTGGTTGATGTGCGTATAGCGGAAGCCGCCCAGTCCGAACGAAAGCGTCGCGCAGACGTTGGGGAAGGCATAGACCGCCACGCCCGGGTTGAGCCAGGCTTTGATCGTCGTGTTGTCCGAGGAGGTGTGCTTGCGGCTGTTGCCCGACTGGTAGGCGAAGATGTTTTCGCCCGTGGCTACCGACAGCTCGACCTCGCCGAACACCGCGAAGCGCCCCTTTTCGTCGAGCGGAACGTACGAGCGGTGGAACAGCCCGAACGAGAAGCGGTCGTTGGTCAGATCCAGCCAGGGGATGTCGATCTCCAGGTCGTTCTGCTCGCCCAGGTTGATGCCCAGCGAATTGAGCCTGCCCGCAATGCGGGTGTAGCCGAACCGTATGCCGATGCAGCGGTTGTCGCGGTAGAAGTAACCCACGAACGGGTTGACCGTGGTGATGTTGCCGCTCAAGTCGATGTTCTCGAAGACCGGAAACATGTCGGCATCCTCGGTCGAGAGCGTGCCGTAGGAGACGGTCAGGCCGCACATCGTTTCGCCTTTGAAGACGAAGCGGTTTTTGTTGATCTCGCGGTCGATGCGGTGGCGCGTCGGCAGGAACCGGCGCTTGATGCGCATGCCTCCGGGTGAATATTCTTCTGCCGGCGCCGCTTTTCGTGATGTTTTGCGGCGCGCTTTCGCGTCGGCAGCCGTGTGCAGGGCAGGGAACGGATCGGCGGCATCCGCAGGGGTTTCTGCTGGCGCGTTTTCCGTCGCCGGGCCGATTTCTTCCGCCGAGGTGTTTTCTCCCGTGGTTATTTCCTGGGCCTGTGTCGCCGGGGCCGCAAGCAGGAGCAGGGTCAGCAGGGACGTATGTAGCAAATTGGTCTTCATCGGGTGCGGAGGGTCACAAGTGGACCGATACGCCCAACCCGATCGAGAGCGGGTTGATCCGGAAATTCATGTTGCTGGAGCGCAGGTCGGCGGTTTTCACCTGGTTCTTCACCTGGTGGCTGTGGGTGTAGCTGATGCCCATCACGCCGATGTTCACTTCGATGGCCACGAAGTTGGTCGCAAAGGCGATCAGCCCCGGCGAGACGCCCAGCGCGATCGACGTGCCGGTCTCGTAGGTGCCTCTGACCGGCGAGTCGGCCGCGAACTTGGTCTGGTGTCCGCCTGCCGTGAGCGACATTTCGTTGAAAAGCGCGAAGCGTTTGTTGCGCCCCAGGGGGATGTATTGCCGCCAGATCGCCGCCACGGAGTAGGAGTGCTTGAGCGAATAGTAGTATTCTGCCGTGATGCTGGTGCCCGATTCCTCATCGCCGAGGTTCAGGGCGCCGCCGTCCACCCGCAGCAGCGTGCGCGAGTAGATGAAGCGCATGCCGAACGCCATGTTGTCGCGCGGAGCATAGCCGATCATCGGGCTGATCTTGAAAGTGTAGCCGTCCGAGTCGATCCCCTCGATGATCAGGAAGGTGTAGCTGTTGTTCACGTGCGTCGAGTAGGACGCCGTGCCGCCGAAAATCCATTGGCCCGAGGGCACGAACACATGCTTCACGTCGACCAGGCCGCGGCGTTGACGCAGTTCGTTGATCGTGGGCGCATCGGTCGTGTCTGCGCCCGTTCCGGTTGTCGGAACATGTTCTGTTTGTGCGGTCCTTTCCTGCGTGCGCAGGGCTGCGATCTTCGTCCGGGCGGGTGCCTGCGTACATGCGCAGGCCAGAACGGCGATCGATATGACGTTGCGGAGCAATCCCATGCGTGCGTTTGCGGTTTAGTAGACCAGTTCGATGTCGTCGAGATACATTTCGCTCGACGTCGAGCCGGTGAAGTAGTCGCCGTACTTGCTGGCCGAGGCGGTCAGCATCAGGTAGTCGGGCGTCACTCCTTCGTATTCTTCGTTGTATGTCAGGTTCAGCGTAATTTTCGTCCAGTCGGGATAGCTGGTCTTGTTGTCCGGTTCCCACGAAGCCCAGGCGATGATCTTGCCGTCGGAGCGGTCGTTATTGCTGCTCGTGCCGTTGAGCGCCGTGCAGTAGCTTATCGTCTTCGAGTTGGCGGCGAAGTCGAGGAACGTCTCCGATCTTTTGGTCGCAACCACATGCGGACCGCCCATCTTGCACAGACAGATGTAGACCTGGCTCACGTCCGAGCCGCCTTTCTGTATGTGCGCCGGAGCGTTGTCGCCGCGCTGGTCGATCGTGCCGATGGTGCCCTTGTACCAGAACGTCAGCTGCTTCGGCCGATAGGTAAAGTCGAACGGCTTGCCGAATCCGATCACGCCGTCCATTCCGTCGGTGTCCAGGTATTTGCCTACGAAGATGTTGCCGGCCGCAAATCGTCCGATGCCGAACAATGAGGCCTTCTGCGACTTGAGTCTTGCCGAACTGCTGCCCGAGGAACCCGGGCGCGGGTCGTTCTGCCGGGTCGTGACATCGATATTTGCTTTCGATGAGCCCTGGTTGCCCGTGTCCCACCACTGGTCGTTGCGGTCGGTTGCGGTCAGGTAGGGCAGCATGGGTTTGCTTCCCGACCATGTTTCGAATCCGGCGTTGTAGATCTGCGGGCCTGACGGATAGGCTGCCGTCCGCGTGTCTCCGATCGCCGTTCCGTCGAGCACGAGCCGGTATTCGTAAGTCGCACCCAAGGCCGCAGGCGTCGGGGTCGAGTAGGTGTCGGCATCTTCTGCCCGTTCCATGGCGATCGCCTCCCATGACGTGTCGCCTTGCCGGCGGTATTCCATCTTTACGTCCGTTGCCGGGCGCAGCACATAGGCGCGCCACTTCCGGTCGTCGAACCACGGATCGGCCGCCGGCGCCAAAGCTCCTTGCGTACGTACGGTCATCGTCTTGGTGCCTTCGCCGCCGTCCTCGTCGATCGCCGTGAGGGTCAGCACATGATTTCCGCCGCCGAACCGGGCGAAGAACTTCTCGCCGAGCGCCACGGTCATGTTCGTCGGATCCGCCACCTCCACGGCGATGCCGTCGTTGTTCTCCGGCGCCGTTTCGGCCGGGATTTCGCAGACCGTGCCGCCGGTTTCGATACGTACCAGCGCCATGTCGCCGATCGAACTGATCGCAAAGACGATCGGTTCCGTGCTGAAACGCTGCAATTCGGCCATGTCGAAGCCCTGGCCTGCGATCTGCGGATTGGGGATGAAAGTGATCGGGTCGTCTATCTCGTCCAGCGTCTGATCCAGCGTCAAACTGAAATCCAGCTGGCCGCCCAGGTCTTTCGAATACTTCAGCCGCAGTTCATAGCAGCAGCCCGGTTCCGTAGATATGGCTTTCGAACTGCTTTTCGACAATTCCAGCGGCTCGCCGTTCTTTTCGCCCTTGCCGTAGAAGTTCCAGTAGAGCGTCGTCGCCGTTTCCGGCAGGATGAAGTAGCCGGTTTTCGTCTTTTCGAATTGCAGGTACGGCCCCTTGCCCGTCGCGGGATTCGCCGCCGTCGCTTCGTCGAACGCCACCGTCGTGCGGTAGGTCTCTTTGAACGTCGCTGCGATCGTCGGGTCGTAGATCACTCTCACGATCGTGTTGACGATGCGGCACTCCACCGTCACCGAGGTCGGCTTTCCTGCTTCGATGCGGAATTCTTGCTCGCCTTTGTAGGTCGCTTCGAACGATGCTTCGGCCTTGTTGCCTGCTTCCACAGCGATCGAGTAGTCGCCGGCCAGCAGCCACAGCGAGGCGGGCATCTCCGAGCGGGCGTTGTAGCGGCGGACGAGTTCCTTGGCGGGTTCGCCGTCCGGGGTCTGCGTGTGCTTGTAGATGCGGATGGTGCAGCGGTTCCACGGGTACTGCGTGTCGTCGTACTCCGTGCGGCTTTGCGGCGTGCCGATGGAGAACGTCGCGCATCCCTCGTCCGGACGCGCCGGGTCTTGCAGGGGCGTCTCTTTCGAGCACGAGAGACTCCCGAACAGCAGGGCGCCCCAGAGCAGAATATGTGCGGTTCTTTGTTTCATCGTTGGGATCGTGTCAGTTCACATGCAGCATGATCGCTTCCGTAGTTTCGTGCCCCTGCTGGTCGATAACCGTCAGGCGGAAGTCCGTGTCGCCCTTGAACGAGTCGAGCAGCGGGATGAATTTCGAGATCGAGAATTGCAGTTCGGTCTTGCCCGTCACGTCGGCGCCCGTCGGGAAGCCGAAACCTTCGAGCGTGGCCGTGAGTCCTGCTTTCGCGGCTTCGGGATCCGCCAGGTCGAAGCGGGTGGGCATCATCTCGCCCAGCCCTTCGGCCAGGACTCCTTCGATGCTTACGATGAGCGATTTCACGCCCTGCGTCGCCGTCGCCTTGATGTCGACTTCCATCCCCTCGAACGTGTCGTAGCGCTGCTTGATGTCGTAGTTATTGCCGTCTTTGTCTTGGCCTTCCCATCTGATCCGCGGATCGGCTCCGGCCGAACGGTCGACAATGATGGTCAGGGCGAACGTGCTTTTGAGTCCGGCTTCGTTGACGATGGTCATCGTGAACTTGTGGGTGCCTTCGTAGTCGAAGAGCACCTTCATCAGCTCCTTGAGCGGGAACGTGCGCTCCGTCACGTTGAGGTTGATGGCCGGGAAGCCCCACGAACGCAAGGCCGTGCGGGCCACGCCCTCGACGGTGAACATGTCTTTGGGTTCGGTCAGCTCCGCGGCGTTGAGCAGGTTGCGGAACGCTGCGTTGTCGCTCTCCGTAGCCACCATGAACGAGGTCATCGGCGTGGGCGTCGTCACGGTGAAGTCGCACGGTTCGATGAAGTAGCCGTTGGCGTCGAATTTGTCGTTGTTCAGCATGAACGGTTCGTCGAACGAGTGTCCCGGCCACTCCAGTTTCGGGGCGTCGGGGTCGTTCTCGTCCGGGATTCTTTCTTCGGAGATCGTCGCCAGGCTTATCATGTCGATTTCGACCGGCTTGCCGTAGACCCAGGTCTCCACTTCGGCGCTGATGATGATCGTGCCGTCCTCGGCATGCTGGAGGTTCACCTCGATGTTGCGCCACTCGCCGGCCTTGGCGTTCGTGGCCACATGGATCGGCTGGCGGGTGATCTGCTTGCCGTCGAAGACGGTCGTCAGATAGAGCGTCAGGGTGTTGTTCGTCCCCTCGGTCGGTTTCAGATAGCCGGCGCGTTCCGGATACTTGCCTTCGAAGAGCAGCGAACGGTCGTTGCCCAGCACCAACTCCGACGATGTGTCGTCGCTCATGGTCGCCAGCAGCTTGTCTTTGTAGGATACCGTCGCACGGATCGAAAGCTGGCGGCACACGATGTCGCGGAGTTCGGTCGGCAGGCCTTTCAGAATGGCGAAGTCCTGGGTGGCGCCGTAGGTCGGCGTATTGGGGTCGCCCTCCCATGCCACGTCGGGAGTCTCTGCGGAGCGTACAGTCAGCGAGTAGACGCCTACGGGCAGCTCGATCGTCTCGGGACGGTCGGCATAGGCGAAGTCGGTCGTCGTTGCGCCGTGGCGGTCGACCACCTCCACGGGATCGCCCTTCGCGTCCAGAATCCGTATTTTGTAGGTTCGGACGTCGGTGTTGGCTCCGCGGGTCTTCACGGTGCCGACCTCCTCCATGCGCTGTTCGACCGTCGCTTCCAGGTTCGCCAGGGAGAGGTAGCCCACGTTGCGCAGGTCGACGTTGCCGCCGTCGCCGCCCTCGAATCCCGAAGTCTCCTTCACGCAGGCGCTGAATGCCAGAGCCATGCCGAGGAGCAGCGTCGGGAGGTATCTTTGCAGTGTCGTTTTCATGATCGGATGTTGTTAGCGGAGCCGTTGCGATATGGGATCGGGCTTGGCGTCGTCGTTGAGTTCTTCGTCGATGATTTCCGTGCGGATCGGGGTGTTGTTCAGCGTGATGACCACTTCGTCGGTGTGGCCCGCCTCGGAGATGTCGAACGTGTAGGTGTAGAGCGTCGAAGCCTCCGGGGCGTCGTTCACCGTGTCTGCGAACTGCACGGTCTGCGCGGGCAGCGTCGCCGAGGGGCGCTGCTTGGTCGCCTCGCCCGAGATCGTGAAAGCCGCCGGGCGGATGTAGTGGTAGATTTCCGGTGCCGCAGGGTCTTCGGCCGTGTAGCCGACCTTGAATTCAGTGCCCGCTGCGGTCTTCAGCCAGAACGTCGCGCCGTTGGCGAAGTAGCCTTTGAAGCGGTCGGTGAACGCGATCCGCACGATCGTGTTCATCGCCCGGACCTTGATCCTTGCGTCCGTAGGCTCGATGCCCGCCAAAACGTGCAGGCGGGCGCTGCCCTCGAAGTAGGGGAGGTCGACCCCCTCCGGAATGGCGTCGATGCCGACATATTCTTCGCCCGAAAAGAGCGTCACCGTGTACTCCGTAGCCCACAGCCAGTCGTTGTGCGGATCGTAGAGCGCGGCCGTGGCCCAGCTCTGCAAGAAATCGTAGGTCGGGTCGGCGCTTTCGATCCGCAGACCCAGCTCTTTGGTCTTGGGGATCGTGTAAGCACCTTCGGGCAGGGGCACCTGCCCCGTGCGGTCTTCCTCCGATGCGGTGCGTACGCTCGGGCCGGCGCCGACCGTGGTCGAGCACTCGACCGTCAGATTCAGGGTGCCGTAACCCGTGGCCGGAGCGTCGCACTCCGCTTTTTTCGAGCAGGCGCCGACCGTCAGGGCCGTCATGGCCAATATTGCGAATCTTTTCATGGGTTGCCTGTCGTTTATTGTACGATCGTTACGCGGACGTTGTCGATGTAATAGTAGAATGTGGCTCCCGTTATGGCGGCGAGTCCGGTTCTTTGGTAAGAGCCGAACCATGTCAGCCGTGCTCCTTCCGTCAGCCCCGATACGGGCGTGTCTTTGACGGTCGGCAGGTTGGTCGGGCTGCCATTCTTGTCCGTTTGATATTCGTCGATTCTGTTTTGAGGATAGTTTTGGCTGCTGTTGTTTCCTCCCGCCACAGGTCCGGCCTGCGTGCTCCAGCCGAATATGCAGACGGCATGGATCGAGCTGGTGAAGGTGCTGCTTCCGTAGTTGATCGTCGCTCCTATTTCGTAGTGGACCATGGCATTGACCGTGCGACCTTTGCGGATAGGGAGTATCGGAGTGTCCGTACGCCCGTATTTGGCCGATGGGCCCACGGCGGTACCCACGTAGGTCCGAAATTCCAGCGAGGTATTGGCTTCGGTTTTCCAGCGGCTGCCCGTCCAGCCCGGCAGTCCCGCTTCGGTCATTTCGTAGGCATTCGTGCCGTTTTCGTCTGCATAGGCGTCGTGGCCTGCGGCTTCCGAGAAGTCTTCGAAGAACAGGTAGGGCGCTGCGATCGTGCAGCCTCCGGCCGAGACGCCGCTCACCTGGCAGCGTTTGCCGTAGACCCCCTCGGTGTTCTCCGAGCTGACGGTCAGCCCCACTTCCATGCCCTGGGCGAATGCGTCGGCCTGGTCGTTGAAGATGCGGGCCGTGAATGTTCCGTCGCTGTTCTTGACGAATGTTTTCAGTGTGCGGCACCTCCCCAGAGCCGGGAATTCGTAGCCGTCGGGCATCGACAGCGAGTCGATCTGCGTCACCGTTTCGCCCAGGTGCGAGGGGTCGATCGCGATGCGGAAGTCTGCTTGCGGACGCGCTTCGGCGACGGTCAGGTTCACGGGCGTGATCATGCCGGCCCGGCAGTCGTCGAAGCCGGCGGTCGTCAGCGGCCACGAGAATTCCGTGCCGTCGGTCGCCGTGAACCGCACTTCGCCGCCCCGCAGATCGGCCGGCGCGAGGTAGACCCAGAACGTGTCGCCCTCGTCGATCGGCTCGGCGAACTCCAGCGTTACCGCATTGGAGGTCGCCGCCATTTCGGGCGCGGCTTCCGGAGCGGTCAAGTCCCAGGTCATGCGCCCCGCTACAGGGCGCGGGAATTCGATGTGCAGCCGTTCGATGGGGTTGCCCAGCCGGTTGCGGCCTTGCGGCACGGTGACTTTCAGCACATGCACCTTGTGGTGGAAGCGCAGCGTCACTTCGTTGAGTATCTCTTCCTGGAGTTCGGCGCCCTGCGTCGCGGCCAGCATGATGTCGAGCTGACCGTTCCAGGCGCCGTTCTGTATGGCCGGAATCGTGTAGGTCACTTTCGTGCCGTCGGCCGTTTCGGGCAGCGGATAAGCACCATAATAAGTATAGGTGCCCGGAGCCATGGGGTCGACCATGCCGACGAACATGCCCTTGTCGGGCGTTTGCTTGCGATACCAGAACCGGAACGGCACCTGTTCGAACGCCGGTGCGTCGGCTCCGTAGGCCCACAGCGCCAGCCGGTCGCCTTTGACCCAGCAGGCGCTCGCCCCGTCGTCGCCCAGCGCCGTGCGCGTCGCCGGCGCATCGATCCTCACTTCCATGCGGCGGCGCGTGTCGGTGCCGTCTTTCGGCCGGGCATCTTCCTTATGGCATGCTGCAACCGTCGCGGTCAAGGCCGCAAACATGGACAATATGGACAACCGTTTGATCCGTATCATCGTCAATGTTGTTCGAAATCGCTGCAAAAGTACGCAACAATTCCTCTGATCGGAAATAAATTCAACGAACACCCGGTTTTTCATCACGAATCCGGCGTTTCCGCGGGGATGCCTCCGGGCCGCGGGCGCTCGGAGGGGCGGGATTGCGCTGGCTGCGCGCGCTTTGCAGGGTTATTCGTTCTGCTTCACATACTTGTCCAGCCAGCCGAAGAATTCGCGGTTCCACACCAGCGAGTTCTGCGGTTTGAAAACTTGGTGCGCCTCGTCTTCGAACTCGACGAGACGCGCCGGAATGCCGCGCAGACGGGCTGCCGTGAAGGCTTCCAGCGACTGGGTGTAGGGGATGCGGAAGTCCTTTTCGCCCGTGACGATGAGGATCGGGGTGTCCCATTTCGCCACGAACTTGTGCGGCGAATTGGCATAGGAGCGCTGCGCCGTGGCATTCTTCGTTTCCCAGTAGGGGCCGCCGTAGTCGTTGTTGACGAACCACAGCTCCTCCGTCTCTCCGTACATCGAGTCGAAGTCGAAGATGCCGCAGTGGGCGATGAAGGCCTTGAAACGTTTCTGGTGGTGGCCCGCCAGGAAGTAGACCGAGTAGCCGCCGTACGAGGCGCCTACGCAGCCCATGCGGGTTTCGTCGGCCCACGGCTCGCGCGCCACGTCGTCGATGGCCGAGAGGTAGTCGCGGATGTTCTGGCCCGAGTAGTCGCCCGAAATCTGATCGAGCCACTCCTGGCCGAACGACGGCAGGCCCCGGCGGTTGGGCGCCACCACGATGTAGCCCTGCGCCGCCATGAGCTGGAAGTTCCAGCGGTAGCTCCAGAACTGCGATACCACGCTTTGCGGGCCGCCCTGGCAGTAAAGCAGCACGGGGTATTTCTTCTCCGGGTCGAAGTCGGGCGGCAGGATCACCCACGCGAGCATCTGCTTGCCGTCGGTGGTCGTGATCCAGCGTTTCTGCACCTCGCCCATCCTTATGGCGTCGTAGATCGGTTTGTTGACGGCCGAAATCCGGGTCATGGCGCCGTCGGTGGGGTCTATGTCGAAGAATTCGGTGGCCATCGAGATCGTGCAGACCTCGGCTGCGATGCGTCCGCCCGCCATCGTGAAGGCGTTGATGTCGTGGTCGCCGCGGGTGAGCACTTCCACGTCGCCGCCGTCGACCTTCACCTTGCATATCTGGTGCGTCGCTTCGATCGGGGCGATGAAGTAGATCAGGCCGTTGCCGTCCCATACCGTGTTCATCGCATTGTAGTCGAAACGGGTCGTCAGGTCGCGCATCGTGCCGGTGCGGCAGTCGTAGACCATCAGCCGCTCCTTGTCCGATTCGTTGCCGGCGCGGCGCATCGATCGGAAGGCGATCTTCGTGCCGTCGGGCGACCATACGGGATATTTGTCGTAGCCCGGCATCTCGGCCGGGAGGTCGCCTACCTCGCCCGCATGTTTCGGTTCGCGACCCGTGAGCGGCTTGCAGATGTTGTGCGTGACGCCCGACGCCACGTTGTAGACGAAGATGTCCGAGTCGGTCGATACGGCGTATTCGGTTCCCGTCAGCGGTTTGCCGGTGTAGGCCAGCATGGTGCCGGTCGGGTTCCAGGCGATCTCGTCCATGTCGAAGTAGGGGGCCAGCGGCGCGTCCCATGCGGCGTCGGCGCCGATGATGTCCTTGCCGCCCGTCACCATGCCCTCGCCCAGCTCGGCGATGAAGATGTGGCGGTAGTCGCCCTCGTCCCAGCAGTCCCAGTGGCGGACCATCAGGTCGTCGTAGATGCGGGCTTTCGACTTGGGCATGTCGTCGTGTACCTCCGACGACTTGCGGGCGGCCGCATGCACGCTCTGCACCCACCAGATGCGCCGTCCGTCGGGGCTGACGCCGAAGCCTTCGACTTCGGGAATGCCCTCGCCGTCGGCCGATCCCGTGATCTGCTCGGCGCCCGTGCCGTCGGCTTTCATGCGCCATACCTGCGTCGAGCCGCTGCGGTCGGAAAGGAACCAGATCGTCTGCCCGTCGGCCGACCATCGGGGCGAATGGTTGTTCGACGAGAGGTCGGTCAGCTGCCGGCAGATTTTCGTGGCGAGTTCTTCCGTCCATATCGTTGTCGCTCCGCGGTTCTCCTCCATGTTGTAGTCGGTCGCAGCATAGAGCAGCAGCGTGCCGTCGGGCGAGAGCGACGACGAGCCGGCGCGCCGCATTTTCCACATCACTTCGGGAGTCAGACGCCCTGCGGCGATTTCCGCTTCCGTCAGCCGGTTGTCGATCGTCAGGGGTGCGGGGCGCCGGTCGCACCCGTTCAGCCCCATAGCTGCCATAGCCATAAAGAGGATGATTTTTTTCATTCCGTTGAGGTTTCCTATATTATTATTGTCTATTTTTGCATTCCGTACGCCGGATTCTTGTTCTTGCTCCGGGTGCAGTTTTCGTTATGGAACACAACATCGTTGTTTATTTCGCCGACAAGTCGGTCGTTTTTGCCCGGGAGGTTTCCTCCGGGGATGCGTTGCGGTTCGCGCCCGCTGATTGCGGGGCCATAAGTCGGGACAAGATAGTGAATTTTCTCGAAACCCGCAATTCTGTGGCTGTCGTCGTCCCCGATCCGCAGGCTGCTTTCGAGCGTTTCGCCCAGGATTTCACCCTGGTGCAGGCCGCCGGCGGCGTGGTCGTCGATCCGCAGGGGCGGCGGCTCATGATCCATCGCAACGGACGCTGGGACTTGCCCAAAGGACATGTCGAGCCGGGCGAGAGCGTCGCGGCCTGCGCCGCGCGCGAAATCCTCGAAGAGACCGGCGTCGAGGCCGAGGTCGAGGCTCCGCTGTGCGCCACGTGGCATGCCTACTGGTTCGGGAAGACGGAGCGCTGGGAACTGAAACGCACGCATTGGTTCCTGCTCCGAACCTCCGGCTGCGACACCCTTGCACCCCAGACCGAGGAGGGGATCGATCGGGTCGCCTGGTGCGATGCCGGGACGTTCGTTTCCAATCTGCGCGGGGCCTTTCCTACCGTGCGGCGCGTCGGCGAAGCGATGGCGGAAAATCCGGGCTTCGGATGTTCGGCGAGCGTGGGAGCAGGGCCTTGTCCGGGGCGGCGAACGGCGGAAAAATAAGGGTTTTTCATAAATTGTCCGTTGTTTTTCGACTTTTGCCCGATATTTGTTTATCGCGTTGTGACAGTGGCCGGTAAGGGCCGCGATCGAAAATCGAGAAAATTTTTTGCGGTTTGTTGGCGGTTATGCAAATAAAGCGTATATTTGCGAACTCGATTTTTTCAAAAGAACTTAATTTTTAATGTTATATAGGTATGACTAAAGCAGATATCGTAAGCGAAATCGCTAAAAGCACCGGAGTCGAGAAAGTCCAGGTGCAGGCCATCGTCGAGGCTTTCATGGAGAGCATCAAGGCGTCGCTGACCGGCCACAACAATGTGTATCTTCGCGGTTTCGGCAGCTTCATCGTGAAGAAGCGCGCCAAGAAGGTGGCCCGCAACATCTCGAAGAACACCACCATCACCATCCCTGCGCACAACATTCCCGCTTTCAAGCCGGCCAAGAGCTTCGCTGCGAAAGTGAAATAGTTACGATAAATCAAGAACCTCTAAAATTTTAGGACTATGCCAAACGGAAAGAAGCATAAGCGGCACAAGATGGCTACCCACAAGCGCAAGAAGCGTCTGCGCAAGAACCGCCACAAGAAAAAGTAGGGTGTGCATCTATCAGGATAGATAAAGCTAAAGGGGCCTCGGGTTCTTTTAGCTTTACCTATTTAAAAGTCGGCGGTATCTTCGCCGCCTCCGACCTCGGCCCGGGACTCATCCGGAGAGGGGTCGTCGCCATGGGAGCCTTCCGCCGCTCCACATTCGGAAAGCGCGGGAACATTACTAATTTCAGCATATCGCGTCCCGTGACGGACGCGCACAAGATAAATGAACAGAGAGTTGATCGTCAACGTCAACCCGACCGAGATTTCCATCGCCCTGTGCGAGGACAAGGTGTTGGTCGAGTTGTCCAAAGAGCAGTGTCAGACCGGCTTCGCCGTCGGCGACATCTATTTAGGCAAGGTGCGCAAGATCATGCCCGGGCTTAACGCCGCATTCGTCAACATCGGGCATGAAAAGGACGCCTTCATCCATTACCTCGACCTGGGGTCGCACTTCCCCTCGTTGCAGAAGCTGATCGCCTCGTGCGTGCCCGGCAAGCGGGGGCTGCGGCTCGAAAGCATGAAGCTGGAGCCGCCCGTCGAGAAGTCGGGCAAGATCGGCGACTACCTCCAGGTCGGGCAGCAGATCATGGTGCAGGTGGCCAAGGAGGCCATTTCGACCAAGGGGCCGCGCCTGACGGCCGACATCTCCCTGGCCGGGCGCAATGTCGTGTTAGTGCCCTTCTCCTCGAAGGTGTTCCTCTCGCAGAAGATCCGCTCGTCCGAGGAGAAGAAGCGGTTGAAGCGCATCGCCGCCGCCGTGCTGCCCAACAACTTCGGCGTCATCATCCGCACGGCCGCCGTGGAAGCCAAGGACGAGGACATCGAGCAGGACATCCGCACCCAGATCGAGCGGTGGCGCAAGACCGTCGCGGCGATCCGCAGACACACGGCGCCTGCGCAGCTCATGAGTGAGATGAGCCGTGCCAACACCATCATCCGCGATTCGCTCAACGGATCGTTTTCGCAGATCGCCGTCGACGACCAGGCGATGTTCAACGACATCCGCAATTACATCCGGCAGATCGATCCCGAGAAGGAGAAGATCGTCAAGTTCTACCGCGGCAACGTGCCCATCTTCGACAACTTCGACATTTCGAAGCAGATCAAGTCGCTTTTCGCCAAGTATGTGTCGCTCAAGCGCGGCGCCTACCTCATCATCGAGCGCACCGAGGCCATGAACGTCATCGACGTCAACTCCGGCAACCGCACCAAGGCCGAGGACAACCAGGAGCAGACCGCCTTGGATGTCAACCTTGCTGCGGCCAAGGAGATCGCCCGGCAGCTGCGCCTGCGCGACTTGGGCGGCATCGTCATCATTGACTTCATCGACCTGCACAAGGCCCAGAACCGCCAGCTGCTTTTCGACGAAATGGTCAAACTCATGTCTACCGACAAGGCCAAGCATACGGTGCTGCCGCTTACCAAGTTCGGGTTGATGCAGATCACGCGGCAGCGGGTGCGGCCCGTAGCCGTCGAGAGCGTCTCCGACGTCTGCCCCACCTGCAACGGTTCGGGCAAGATCGAGCCTACGGTCGTGTTGGACAAGAAGATCGAGAACCAGATTTCGTTCTTGACCGAGGATCGGGGGCAGAAATACATCAAGTTGGTCGTCAGTCCCTATGTCGCCGCCTTCCTCAAGAAGGGTTTCTGGTCGCTGCGCCGGCAGTGGCAGTGGAAATACAAGGTGAAGATCGACATCGCCGAGGATCAGAGCATCGGCATCGTCGAGGTGCATTACCACGACAAGAAGGACAACGATTTGATCAAGAAATAGTTTCCCAATCAAGAGCGGTAAGGCCGGGTGTCGGAGTCGCGATGCCGGTCTTCCGCTCGCCATTTTTTTATCCATGGTGTCTTCCCGCGAGCAAATAGCGCGGTTCGCCGCCGGGTCGGAGGCGCTCGGGGCGTTGTGCCGCCGGTTGGGCGACGAGGGCGTCGCCGTCCACCTCCAGGAGCTGGTCGGCGGGGCGCTTCCGTTCTATGCTGCCGCAGCCGTCGCCCGGGTCGGCGGAGTCCATGTCTTCGTCGCCGAGGATCGGGATGCCGCAGCTTATCTGTTGAACGATTTCTACGCTTTGCTCGATGAGCAGCGCGTCTTTTTCTTCCCTTCGTCCTGGAAACGGTCGGTCGCCTACGGTTCGGAGGACGCCCAGGGCGTCGTGCTGCGCACGGCGGCCTTGAATGCCTTGCGCAGTTTCGACGGGCAGGATTACCTGGTCGTCTGCACCTATCCCGAGGCGCTCGCCGAGCGGGTCGCCGACGGGCAGACTTTGCAGCAGGATACCATCGCTGTGCGCGTCGGCGACAAGATTTCCATCGAAGTATTGCAGCAGGCGTTGGTCGACGCCGGGTTCGAGCGTGTCGATTTCGTCTTCGAGCCGGGGCAGTATTCCCTGCGCGGCGGTATCGTCGATGTCTTTTCTTTCTCCGAGTGCAAGCCGTTCCGCATCGATTTCTTCGGCGACGAGGTGGATTCCATCCGGCGTTTCGAGATTTCCAGTCAGCTCTCGTCCGAGAAGTTGACCCATGTGGCCATCGTTCCCGACCTCCACGGCGCCGAGGCCGGACAGTCGCGGGTTTCGTTGGCCGGGTTCGTCGGCAGCGAGGCGTCTTTCTGGTTTTTCGATCCCGATTTCGTGCTGCGCAAGGTCAACGACGTGCGCCGCAAGGCGCTCGGCGACATGGAGCATCCCGAGGAGATCGACCGCCTGCTGACCAGCCGCAACGGGTTGCTGGGCGACTTGGCGCAGAGCCGGCTGCTCTTTCTGCGCAACAGCCTGCCCGAGCGTCCCGCGTCCGCCGAGGTGCGGTTCTCCACGTCGCCCCAGCCCAAGTTCAACAAGAATTTCGAGTTGCTCGCCGACGACATGATCCGCAACGCCCTGCGGGGATACGAAACCTATATTCTCTCCGAGAACCGCATTCAGGTCGAGCGGCTCGAAAACATCTTCCACCAGATCGGACGCGGACAGGCCGTCGTCCGCCCGCTCGCCATTACGTTGCACGAGGGATTCGTCGACAACGAGCTGAAGCTCTGCCTCTATACCGACCACCAGATTTTCGACCGCTACCAGCGCTACCGCATCAACGGCGAGATCAAGCGCGACGAGCAGATGACTGTCGCCGAGCTGAACAGCCTGCGTCCCGGCGATTATGTCGTCCACATCGACCACGGCGTCGGCCGGTTCGACGGGCTGGTCAAGGTCGACGAGGGCGGCAAGCAGCACGAAGCCATCAAGTTGGTTTACAAGGACGGCGACGTGCTGTTCGTCAACGTCCATTCGCTCCACCGCATTTCGCGTTACAAGGCCGGCGACGGCGAGCCGCCCAAGGTCTACAAGCTCGGCAACGGTGCTTGGCAGAAACTCAAGAACGCCACCAAAAAGGCCGTCAAGGATATTTCGCGCGAGTTGATCGCCCTCTATGCCAAGCGCAAGGCATCCAAGGGCTTCGCTTTCTCGCCCGACAGCTATTTGCAGCACGAGTTGGAGGCCTCGTTCCGTTGGGAGGATACGCCCGACCAGCACTCCGCCATCGCGGCCGTCAAGAAAGACATGGAGTCCGACCAGCCGATGGATCGGCTCGTCTGCGGCGACGTGGGCTTCGGCAAGACCGAGGTCGCCATCCGCGCCGCGTTCAAGGCGGCGTCCGACGGCAAGCAGGTCGCCGTGCTCGTTCCGACGACGATCCTCGCCTTGCAGCACTACCGGTCGTTTTCCGAGCGGTTGCGCGATTTTCCCGTGCGGGTCGAGTACCTCAACCGCACCAAGTCGGCCCGCGAGGTCGCCCGCATCCGCGAGGAGCTGGCCGCCGGGCGGATCGACATCCTCATCGGCACCCACAAGATGCTGGGCAAGCAGATCGTCTTCCGCGACCTGGGGCTGCTCATCATCGACGAGGAGCAGAAGTTCGGCGTCGCCGCCAAGGAGAAGCTCACGCAGATGAGCGTCTCGGTCGACACGCTCACCCTCACCGCCACGCCCATTCCGCGTACGCTCCAGTTCTCCCTGATGGGATCGCGCGACTTGTCGGTCATCTCCACGCCGCCGCCCAACCGGCAGCCCATCGTCACCGAGTCGCACGTCTTCTCCGAGGAGATCGTCCGCGATGCCATCCAGGCCGAGCTGGCGCGCGGCGGGCAGGTCTATTTCGTCCACAACCGTGTCGAAGACCTGCTCTCGATCCAGGGGCTGATCGCCCGCGTCTGCCCCAAGGCCCGTGTCGGCGTGGGCCACGGCAAGATGCCTGCCGAGCAGCTCGAAAAGCTCGTCATGGACTTCATCTACGGCGAGTTCGACGTCCTGCTCTCGACCACCATCGTCGAGAACGGCATCGATATCCCCAATGCCAATACGATCATCATCGACAACGCCCAGAATTTCGGGTTGAGCGACCTCCACCAGCTTCGCGGCCGCGTCGGACGCTCCGACCGCAAGGCGTTCTGCTACCTCCTCTCGCCGCCCGAGGAGCTGTTGTCGTCCGACGCCCGGCGGCGGTTGAGGGCCATCGAGGAGTTCTCCGATCTGGGTTCCGGTTTCAACATTGCCATGCAGGACCTCGACATCCGCGGCGCCGGCAACCTGCTGGGCGCCGAGCAGAGCGGTTTCATCGCCGACATCGGGTTCGAGACCTACCAGAAGATCATGCAGGAGGCCATCGCCGAGCTGCGGGCCGAGGGGTTGCAGGTCGCAGGCCTTTCCTCCCAGGAGCAGGACGTGGTGGAGCAGATGCGTTTCATCGACGATGCGCATATCGACATCGAGGTCGAGGCCGCCCTGCCCGACACTTACGTGGCCCAGCAGGCCGAGCGGCTCAAGCTCTACCGCGAGCTGGACTCCACCCAGGACGAGGAGGCGTTGCAGGCGTTCGCCGACCGGCTCGTCGACCGCTTCGGCCCCTTGCCGCGCGCCGCCTGCGAGCTGCTCAACGTGGTGCGGCTGCGTTGGGAGGCCATCCGTCTGGGCATGGAGCGCGTCAAGGTCAAGAACGGGTTGATGATCGTCCATTTCGTCGGCGAGGAGAACTCGCCCTATTACAAGAGCGACACGTTCATGGAGCTGCTCAAGTCCGTTACGCAGCATCCCGAGCGTTTCGTGCTCAAGCAGCACAATAATCGCCTGGCCATGACCGTTAGAAACATCAAAGATGTGGAAGCGGCCTACAAAACTTTGCGCGAGTTGTGAATCTGATCGTCGACATAGGCAATACGTTGGTCAAGTTGGCCGTGATGGATCGAGGCGAATGCGTTGCCGAGCGGTGCGGCGAAACGTTTTCCGCGGCGGACGTCGAGGAGCTGTGCCGGGCCTATCCGATTTCGAGGTCCATCGTCTCGTCCACCCGCGGAGAGGCCGCCGGGGTCGTCGCTGCGCTTCGGCAGCGGATCGGACGTTGCCTGGAGTTCACGCCCCGCACGCCCGTGCCCCTCGTCAACGACTACCTCACGCCCGACACCCTGGGGCGCGACCGGCTCGCCGCTGCCGTCGGCGCCACGGCGATCCTGCCCGGCCGCAACGTGCTGATCGTCGACTTCGGCACTGCCGTGACCGTCGATTTCGTCTCTGCCGACGGGCATTTCCGCGGCGGGTGCATCTCTCCCGGGCTGCGTTCCCGCTTCCGGGCCTTGCACGAGCATACGGCCGTCTTGCCCTTGTGCGAGGCGCCCGGGCAGGAGCAGGAGTTGTTCGGACGCTCCACCGTCGAGGCTCTCCAGACCGGCGTCGTGCAGTCGATCGTCTTCGAGATCGAGGGCTACATAGCCCGCGTGCGGGAGAAAATCGACGATCCGTGCGTAATTTTTACCGGCGGGGATGCGAAATACTTTGCGAAAAGAATTAAAAATACGATATTTGCAAATCGGAATCCGGTCTTTTGCGGACTGGATCGAATTTTAGAGTTCAATGCCATTGAAGAACACCTTCCATAAAGCGGTCGTCGCAGCGTTGTCGCTCCTCTTGCCCGCAGGCCTCGCCGCGCAGACCAGCAGCATCAACGCCTTCTCGCCCTATACCATGTACGGCATCGGCGAGGTCAACACGCCCGGGACGCTGCCCATGCGTTCGATGGGCGGCGTGGGCGTGGCCATGCGCAATCCCGGCATGGTCAACATGCTCAATCCTGCCGCTTACAGCGCCGTGCCGCAGAAAAGTTTCTTGTTCAGCTTCGGCCTGGAGGGACAAAATTACTACAACTCCCAGACCGACAACGGCATCGGCAAGAAATCCGTCTACAATACCTTCAACTTCCACGACATCGCCGTGCAGTTTCCCCTGGCCCGCAAGCTGGGCTTGGGCGTGAGCCTCGCACCGTATAGTTCGGTCGGTTACCGCACTTCGTTTTTCCGCGAGTTTTCGCCCGACGATCCCGTATGGGGCAATGTCGGCCCCGTGCAGTACACCTACCAGGGCGAGGGCGACGTCACCGAGGTGAAGCTCGGCGTCGGGTGGGAGGTCGCCAAGCACCTTTCCATCGGTCTGGCCGCCCAGTATTATTGGGGCAAGATCGACCGTTCCTATACGGCGACGTTTTCTTCGATCACCGGCGAGGGCACTTTCAATTCCATCGTCGGACAGAGCGATTACAGCATCTCCAGTTTCAAGGGGCAGGTCGGCGTGCAGTGGGACGCCATCATGAATTCCCGCCGCGTGCTCTCGTTCGGCGCCACATTCGATGTGGGCGGCGACTTGCGGCCCCGGCACACTACGCAGGTCTATACTGCGGATTCGTTCAGCACGACCGTCATCGACGAAAATGCCGATCTCAAGTTGGTGCTGCCCCGCCAGCTCGTCGCCGGCGCTTATTACCAGACTCCCAAATGGACGGTCGGCTTCGATTACGTCTATCAGAACTGGGGCGGTGCCAATCAGGGTTCGGTCTCGACCGGTCTCGGCGCTTCGGGCGGTCGCTTCGACGTGGCCTATGCCAACACCAGCACGTTCAAGTTCGGCGTCGAGTTCGTGCCCAACCGCTACGATGTGCGGCGTTTCATGAAGCGTTGGTCTTATCGCGCCGGATTCCGCTACGGCGATTATAGCCAGACGTTCGGCGGACACCGGCTCTATCAGTACGCCGTCACCGTGGGCTTCGGCATTCCCGTGCGGTTCCTCGGGGCTTCGTCGGTCGACGTCGGTTTCGAGTACGGCCGCCGCGGCTACAACGTCGCCGAGCGCATCGGACTGGTGCGGCAGCAGTATTTCAAGTTCGCCGTGGGCTTCGCGCTTTTCGCCGGCTCCGAGAACGGAGAGTACTGGTTCGTCCGGCCCAAATACGATTGATTATCGAAACGGAATCAAATTACGACATATAAATTCTCTGAACAATGAAAAACGTTAGATTCATCCTCGTTGCGGCTGCCGCGTTGTTCGCTTCCGCAGCGATGGCCCAGCAAGACTTCAGCGGCCCGCAGTATGCCAAGTGGGGCGATACGCCCGAAGCGCGCGAAAAGAACATCCTCAACAGCAACTTCCTCAAGGAGGCTTGCGACAACAAGGATTACAATGCCGCTGCCCAGCACCTCCGCGAGCTGATCGAGGCATGTCCCGATGCGTCCGAGAACATCTACGTCCGCGGCGCCGTCGTTTACAAGAACAAGATCAACCGGGCCAAGAGTCTGGCCGAGAAGAAGGCTTATGTCGATTCGTTGTTGTGGATGTACGACTTGCGCAACCAGTATTTCGGCAGCCACCCCAAGCGCGGTACGGCCTACATCCTCGACCGTAAGGCCCGCGAGTACCTCACTTACCGGCCCAACGACCGTGCCGGCATCCGCAGCGCGTTCCGCGACGCCATTGCCGCCGGCGGTGCCGACACCGATCCCGAAACGGTGACCGTCTACTTCAGCAACCTCTGCGAGGACTACAAGAATACCGACGAGGTGATGCCCGACGAGATCATCGCCGAGTACGACCGTCTTTCGCCTCTCTTCGGCGAGAATGCCGGCGAGTACAAGTCGCAGTTCGATGCCGCGTTCGGTCTCTCGGGCGCCGCAAGCTGCGCGAACCTCGAAAAGTTGTTCCGCACCAAGTTGGAGAATGCGCCCGAGGACGAGGCGTTGCTCGCCCAGGCCGTGGCTCTGATGTCGCGCGCCAAATGCGACGGCGATTTCTACTTCGCCATTGCTGAGAAATATTATGAGGTGAAGCCTTCTTCCGAGACCGCCATGTTCTTGGCACAGGCTTTCCAGAACAAGGACGATTACGCCAAGGCTACCAAGTACCTCAATGAGGCGCTGGCCACCGAGACCGATCCTGTCGAGCAGCAGAAGCTCTACGTCCGCATCGCGTTGGTCGAGCTGGTCGCCAACCACATCCCGGGCGCCGCTGCGGCCGCACGTTCGGCCCGCGATCTGAACCCCGAGGACGGCGTGCCCTACTTCGTGCTGGCCCAGTGCTACGGCGTTTCGGCCGGGCAGTGCGGCGGATTCGCCGGGCAGGCCGCTTTCTGGGCCGCCTACGACACGATGGCCCGGGCCATCGAACTGCTGCCCTCCGACTCCGAGTATGTAGCTCCCGCCAAGGCGTCGCTTTCGTCGTTCCGCAACCGCTTCCCGACTTCCGAGGAGTGCTTCTTCAACGAGTTGCAGGAGGGTGCACGGTATACGGTTTCCTGCGGCACGGCTGCCGGCGTAGCCACCACCGTGCGGTTCCGTTAGTCGTTCCGGACGTTCGCAGGAGATGGCCGTTCGCGTGACCAGATACCTTTCGGTAGCACTTCCCGTCTTGGGGAGTGCTATCTTGCTGTTTTCCTGCGCGGATGCCGGCAAAGGCGGCAGTGCCGAGGATACGTTCATGACCGAGTACAGCGAGAACCTCTCGATCGTCAATTCGCAGAACGGGCGGCGTTCGTACCACTTCGTCACCCCCTTGATGGAGGGCTATTCCCAGGCCCGCGAGCCTTACCGCGAGTTCCGCAAGGGGGTCAAGATCACGACTTACCAGGACGATTCGCTGTCGTCCGTCGACGGGGTGTTGACCGCCAATTATGCCATTTATTATGAGAACCGCCGGTTGTGGGAGGCCAAAGGCGATGTCGTCGTCGAGAAGTCCGACGGCAAGAAGTTGTATACCCAGCAGTTGTTTTGGAACGAGCGTACCAAGAAAATCTATTCCAACGTCGATTCCAAGATCGTCCAAAGCGGCGGCAACGACGTCTTCATCGGCGAGGGCTTCGAGTCCGACGAGGAGTTCAAGGACTGGCGTTTCCGCCGCATGAAAGGTCGCATGGAGGTCGATGTCGCCCCGTCGGATTCCGTTTCGTCGGGGACGCCGGACAGCCGTTCGGATGTCCGTCCCGCCGCTCCGCAGCCTGCGGTTTCTGCCGCTGCATCCGGGGCCGGGAATTCTGGCGTTGCCGCTTCGTCCGGTCGTCTCGCGCCATCTCGTGTTGTCGACGTCGACGCTCCGAAAGCTCCCGCCTCCCGCCTGCGGTCCGGCCGAAAGGCCGAGCCGCTGACGCCCCTTTCCGGTGCCGAACGTTCCCAGGAACGGATTCCCGAGCAACCGGTCGATCGGGAGCGCTCCGACGGGAAGGCTCCAGAAACGACATTGGTCGAATAATACGGTCTCTCGAATCGCGCATAGTTTTCAGCCATGTTCACATCCATCGTATTGATCCTCTCCATGTTGCTGCTGTCCGCCTTTTTTTCGGGCATGGAGATCGCGTTCACCAGCAAAAACCGGCTCAAGTTGGAGATCGACCGCAAGCAGAGCCGGCTGTTCGACCGCATAGCCGAGATTTTCGCCCGGCACCCCGGACAGTACATCACGACGATCCTTGTCGGCAACAACATCGCGCTGGTCGTTTATTCGCTTTACATGTCCGTGTTGTTGCGGGCGATTTTCTTTACTTTGGGGTGGGATGAGGTCGCCCGCCAGGGTTCGGTCGCCATCGAAACCGGCGTCTCCACGCTCATCATCATCTTCGTCGCCGAGTTTTTGCCCAAGTCCGTTTTCCGCAACAATCCCAATTTCTACTACCGCGCTTTCGCGCCCGTGATCTACGTCTTCTACCTCTTGCTCTATCCCGTCGCACGGTTGACCACGCTCGTCTCCCACGGTATCTTGCGGTTGTTCGGCAAGCCCGTCGTCGAGCAGAGCGCGCAGCCCTCTTTCAGCCGCGACGACCTGGCCGCGCTGCTCGACGCCAACGCTTCCGAGCAGGGACCGGATCCCGATCACGAGTTGAAGCTCTTCCAGAATGCGTTGGATTTCGCCGACCTGCGCGTGCGCGACTGCATGGTGCCGCGGGTCGACGTCGAGGCGGTCGATGCCGACGACACCTCCATCGAACAGCTCACCGCCCGCTTCGCCGACACGAAGTATTCGCGGATTTTCGTCTGGCGCGGCAACATCGACAACATCGTCGGCTACGTCAATTCCAAAAGTCTCTTTACGCGGCCCGAGCGTATCGAACAGGTCATCATGGAGGTCAATTTCGTTCCCGAGACCATGCCTTTGCAGCTCATGTTGCAGAATTTCATCAAGCATCGGTCGAACATCGCCGTCGTCATCGACGAGTTCGGGGGCACGGCGGGCGTCATCTCGCTCGAAGATGTCCTGGAGCAGATTTTCGGCGAGATCGAGGACGAGCACGACGTGCCCGATCTGACCGAGAAGCAGGTCGGCCCTGGCGAATATGTCCTTTCGTGCCGGCTCGAAGTCAAGTATCTTAACGAAAAATATGCCCTCGGCATCGAGGAGAGCAAGGAGTACGACACCCTCGCCGGATTCATCATCTACCACTACGAGGGCATCCCCACTGCCGGCGAGACGATCGTCATCGGCGACTTGCAGCTGCGCATGCTCCGCACCACACGGTCGAGGATCGAGTTGGCAAGGGTGAAAAAATTGTAGAGGGATAGAGCTTTTCAGAATAAATTCATTATCTTTGTAGGAACGTTCCGGCCAGATCGGGGATTCTCCGGCGCAGCGCCTGGCGTGCAGTGTTTTTTGGACTTCATTTTTCTGCAAACAACAATAATTTACATAACCGTATGGCAAGTTTAAACACTCTACGTACCAAGTTCGGCATCGTGCTTTCGATCATCATCGCCCTTGCCCTCTTGGCATTCATCCTCTCGTTGAAGACTGAAATGGGCTTCTCGGGCAACGACCCGAAAGTCGGCGTCATCGACGGTACGAAGATCAACTATTCCGAATATTACGACCGTTACGAGCAGGTCAAGGCGCAGTCGGGCGCTCAGGAGAGCGACGAGCAGCAGGCCGCCATGCTCGCCAACGCCGCTTGGCAGTCGCTCGTGGCCGATCATGTGCTCCGGCCCGGTTTCGCCAAGACCGGTTTGCAGGTCTCCGAGTCCGAGCGTCAGGCCATGATCCGCGGCGAGGCGATGTCGCCCGTCTTCTACAATGCGTTCGCCGATCCCCGCACCGGGGCTTATAGCCTGGAGGCCGTCAGCGGCTTCCTCGCCCAGGCTGAAACCGATCCGCAGGCTGCCGCCGTATGGGAGGAGCTGAACGACCAGGCCCGCCTGGAGCGTTCGCTTCAGAAGTACCTCGGTCTCGTCCGCGGCGGCGTCTATGTCAATTCGCTGGAGGTCGCCCTCGGCGTGAAAGCCGCCAACGACACGTTCTCCGGCAAATGGATCGGCATGAAGTATGCGCAGGTGCCCGATTCGCTCGTCAAGGCTTCCTCCGGCGAGATCAAGGCTTATTACAAGAGCCACAAGAATGCTTATCGGCAGTCGCCCTCGCGTTCGTTGTCCTATGTCGTCTTCGAGGTCGAGCCTACCGACGACGATCTGTTGGCTCTGGAGCAGAACGTTCGGGAGGTGGGCGCCAAGTTCGCCGTGGCCGAGCCGCTGCGGACTTTCGTGCGTGCCGACCGTCGCGGTCATATCGCCGAGAATTATGTTTCGGCCGCCCAGCTCACCGATGAGGAGGCGGCAGCTCTGATGGCCGGCAAGACCTACGGTCCCGTGTTGAAGAACAACGAGTGGACGATGGCCCGTGTGCTCGATTCCAAGGTCGCGCCCGATTCGCTCGGCATCCGCCACATCGTGTTGCCTTATACGCAGGAGGCGTTGGCCGACAGCTTGTTGGGTGTTATCCGCCGCGGTGCCGACTTCGCTCGGCTCGCCGCTCAATATTCGCTTCAGGAGCAGACGGCCGCCAATGGCGGCGAGGTCGGCGTGCTGCCTTTCTCCGCCTTTACCGGCGAGTTCGCCGAGGCGCTCGCCAAGGCCAAGCAGGGCGACGTGGTGAAGATCGCTTCGGGCGATGCCATCCAGTTGTTGCAGGTCTACCGTGCCGGTCGTCCCGCCAAGCATGTGCAGATCGCTTCGATCACCTATCCCGTCGAGGCTTCGGCGGCTACGGTTCGCGACCTCCACAATCAGGCGCTCTCGTTCTCGGTCAATGCTAAGTCTTCGGTCCAGGCGTTCAATGACGCCGCGTCGGCTGCAGCCTTGACGCCGCGTGTCGCCGTCCTGACCCAGGGCGAGCGTACGATCGGCGGTCTGGAGGATTCGCGCGACGTGGCCCGTTGGGCTTATGGGGCCAAACCGGGCGAGGTGTCCGAGATTTTCACCGTAGGCAAGGATTATCTTGTCGCTGTCCTGACCAAGATCGACAACGAGGAATATACTCCTATTCAGGAGGTCGGCACCCGCATCCGTGCGCAGGTGCTCCGCGACAAGAAGTTCGATTACATTGCCAAGGAGCTTTCCGGCGCATCGCTCGATGAGTTGGCCGCAAGTCTCGGCACGGAAGTCGCCGAATTCGATAAGGTGGGTTTCAATTCCTATTATATCGACGGTGTGGGCATGGAGCCGCGTTTGGTGGGCGCCATAGCTGCTTCCGGGCAGGCCGGAGCGGTTTCGAAGCCCGTCAAGGGTTTGACCGGACTCTATGTTTTCCAGGTCGACGACATCCAGCATGGCGACGCTCAGACGCCCGAAGCCGAAAAGGTGCGTGCGCAGGCTATGGCCGAGAGTATGGCGCAGCAGTTCGTGCTCCCCGTCATCCAGGATATGGCTCAAATCAAGGATTTGCGCGGAAAATACTTCTAACGGAAGTTTCGGCTTCTGTCCGAGTTGCGTTGCGGTTTTGCGCCTGCTCGGAGCGGAGTCCCCGGACATCGTTCCCCGGCGAAATTTGCGGCTCCGTGTTTCCTTTATTTTAAGACTTTTCAAGACCCCGGTTTCCGGGGTCTTTTTTGTGTTCGGGGATTTTCTTGGGTTTCGGACTGTCGCCGAGCTTCGGGCTATTGTCGGGTTTCGGATGGTCGTAGAAAACGGGGCGGTGTCTTTCGTGAGCCGCCGGACGGAAATTCTGGCGCGGGATTCCTCATGCTGTTATTTTCCTAACAATTTATTCCTGTATTTGTCAATTATTTTATACCTTTACGTGCTGTTTCAACGGAACTTTTACTAATCTATAAATAGTTATGGCAAATACCAAACAAGAAAAGCTGTTCGCCGAATTTCCCGCGGTGCCTACCGCGCAGTGGGAAGAGGTGATTACGGCCGACCTGAAAGGTGCTGACTACGAACGCAAGCTGGTGTGGCGTACGGGCGAGGGATTCAACGTCCGTCCTTACTACCGCGCTGAAAACCTCGAAGGTCTGCGTTTCCTGGGTTCGCAGGCAGGCGAATTCCCCTACGTGCGCGGTACGCACGCGCACAACCGTTGGCGCATCCACCAGACCATCACGGTCGCAGATCCTGCGGCGGCCAATGCCGAAGCGTTGCAACTGCTCGGTTCGGGCGTCGATTCGCTCGGTTTCCTTGTGGCCAAGGCCGAGTTCTCGGCCGCCGATCTCGACGTGTTGTTGCGCGACATCCACCTGCCCGCCGTCGACCTCGTGTTCTGTGGCGAGAAAATGGGCCATGTCGCCGACCTCGTGTTGGCGAAGATCGAAAAGGAGGGTCTTGCCAAGGAGGATGCGCACGTCATGTTCTGCATCGACCCGTTGGTCAAGGGCCTTTCGTCCAAGGGCGACTTCTGCTCGCCCGACGGCAAGGAGTGCTTCGCCCGCATCGTCGAGTTGATCCGCAAAACCAAGGAGTACAAGCATATCCGCATCGTCAATGTTTCGGCCCAGATTTTCGGCAACTCGGGTTCTACGATCGTCGAGGAGTTGGCGTTCGCCCTCTCGGCCGGCCACGACTACCTGGTGCGCCTGACCGACGCCGGGCTGACCGTCGACGAGGCTGCGCGCAAGTTGCGCTTCTCGTTCAGCGTTTCGTCCAATTACTTCCTCGAAATCGCCAAGTTGCGCGCTGCACGCATGTTGTGGGCCAACATCGTCAAGGGCTATAATCCCGAGAAGAACTGCGCCGGCAAGATGATGATCCACGCCGAGACTTCGCGTTGGAACCAGACCGTCTACGACCCCTATGTCAATATGTTGCGCGGCACGACCGAGGCCATGTCGGCTGCCATCGGCGGCGTCCATTCGTTGGAGGTCACGCCGTTCGACCGGGCGTTCGAGGCGCCGACGGAGTTCGCCAAGCGCATCGCCCGCAACGTCGAGCTGCTGCTCAAGCACGAGTCGCATTTCGACCAGGTGGTCGATCCCGCAGGCGGTTCGTACTACATCGAAAACCTCACCGAGTCGATCGCTGCCGAGGCCTGGAAGCTCTTTCTCGAAATCGAGGAGCAGGGCGGCTATACCGCAGCCTATAAGGCCGGGACGATCGTCGAGAAGGTCAAGGCTTCGGCCGCCAACAAGGACAAGAACATCGCCACGCGCCGCCAGATTTTGCTGGGTGCCAACCAGTTCCCCAACTTCACGGAGGTCGCTCCCGCCGAAATCGCGGCCGACACCGTGACGCGCACCGTTGCCGAGGGCAACGTGCTGACGCCCTACCGCGGCGCCATGGCGTTCGAGGAGATGCGTCTGCATGTCGACCGGTCGGGCAAGCAGCCCAAGGCGTTCATGCTCACGTGCGGCAGCCTGGCCATGGCCCGTGCCCGTGCGCAGTTCTCGTGCAATTTCTTCGCCTGCGCCGGTATCCGCGTGCAGGACAACACGTTCTTCAAGTCGATCGAGGAGGGCGTGGCCGCAGCGTTGGAGTCGAAAGCCGAAATCGTCGTGGTCTGCGCGTCGGACGACGACTACGCCGAAGTCGCACCGAAGGTCAAGGAGCTGTTGGGCGGCAAGGCCATTCTGGTGGTGGCCGGCGCACCGGCTTGCACTCCCGAACTGGAAGCGCAGGGCATCACGAACTTCATCAACGTGAAGTCCAACGTGCTCGAAACACTGAAGTTCTACCTTAAAGAAATGGGAATCTGATTATGAGAGCTAAATTTTCGGAACTGAAATACGACGCAGGCGCGCAGACCTCCTGCTGCGCCTCGAAATGCGGCGAGGTAGAACCGTGGCTCACCTCGGAACGCATCCCGGTGAAGGGTACCTATACGGCCGCCGACCTCGAAGGCATGGAGCACCTGAACTATGCGGCAGGTATCGCGCCGTTCCTGCGCGGCCCCTATTCGACGATGTACGTGATGCGTCCGTGGACGATCCGTCAGTACGCCGGTTTCTCGACCGCCGAGGAGTCCAACGCATTCTATCGCCGCAACTTGGCCGCCGGTCAGAAAGGTCTGTCGGTGGCGTTCGACCTCGCTACGCACCGTGGCTACGACGCCGACCATCCGCGCGTGGTGGGCGACGTGGGCAAGGCCGGCGTGTCAATCTGCTCGGTCGAGGACATGAAAGTGTTGTTCAACGGCATTCCGCTCGACCGCATGTCGGTTTCGATGACCATGAACGGCGCCGTGCTGCCCGTGCTGGCATTCTACATCGTGACCGGTCTGGAGCAGGGCTGTACGCTCGACCAGCTCTCGGGTACGATCCAGAACGACATCCTCAAGGAGTTCATGGTGCGCAACACCTATATCTATCCCCCCGAGTTCTCAATGCGCATCATCGCCGACATCTTCGAGTATACGTCGAAGAACATGCCCAAGTTCAATTCGATTTCGATCTCGGGTTACCACATGCAGGAGGCGGGCGCCACGGCCGACATCGAGCTGGCTTATACGTTGGCCGACGGTCTGGAGTATCTGCGTGCGGGCGTCAACGCCGGCATGTCGATCGACGCTTTCGCTCCGCGTCTGTCGTTCTTCTGGGCCATCGGCATGAACCACTTCATGGAGATCGCCAAGATGCGCGCCGCGCGCATGCTGTGGGCCAAGATCGT
>JAIECN010000026.1 GCA_029068505.1 Alistipes sp. | reverse complement strand
AGCATAGGCGATGAAGTTGGCGAAAAAGCCCAGCTGCGACTCGAAAGCCGAGGCTCCGAACTGCTTGGCCACGATGACGCCCATAGGCGACGGCAGACCCGTCACGAACGCGATCATGAAGAAAAGCGCGAACATGATGGCGACAGGCAGCCGGTAACTGTTTTTCTGTTCCATGCTATTTTCAAAAAAGAATGTTTCCGCAACTTCCAATTATTGATCCCGCTCGCCCACATAAGCGCAGAGATCGATCAACGCCGAACGATACTCCGACGGCTCGAAGTCGGTGAGCAGCTCGATGGCCTGCGAAAGATAACTGCGCATGACGCCCGTGGCCAACGATATGCCGTCCTCGTTCTCGACGATGCGCTGCAAGTATTCGAGCGCCGCGGCATCCTCGCGGCACCGCTTCAGCCGCCCGGCCACCTCGGCCTGGCGCGACTCGTCCATCCGCTCCATCACGCAGAGCAGCGGCAAGGTGATCTTCCCCTCGCGCAGGTCGTTGTAGGCCGGCTTGCCCGTCCGGGCGGAAGGCTTGTAATCGAGGATGTCGTCCTGCATCTGGAACGCCATGCCCAACGCTTCGCCGAAACGCTGCATGAGAGCCACCTTCTCGTTGGGAGCGCCCGCGGCCATCGCTCCGGCCGACGCGCTCACGCCGATCAGGCTGGCCGTCTTCTTGAAAATGATGTCCAGATAAGTGCGGCGCGTCATGGCGTGCCGCTCGGCGCAGTCGCTCTGCAACACCTCGCCCTCGCACAACGCCGCCATCGAACCGCAGACGTGCGTCACCAGATCGAATTGTCCGCTCCGCAGACCGATGCTCATGTTGCGCGCCAGGATGTAGTCGCCCAGAATCACCGCCTTGTGCGACTGCCAGCGCGCATTGACCGACGGCCGGCCGCGGCGCATGTCCGACTCGTCGATCACGTCGTCGTGGATCAGCGAGGCGATGTGGATCATTTCGACCAGCATGGCGGCCACGCAGGCCCGGCGTCCGGCCGTCGCACCCCTGTGCGGCGCGTTCATCGCGGCCGAGAGCATCACCAGCAACGGACGCACGCCCTTGCCTCGCGAAGAAAGCGCATAGCGCAACATCCCGGACAGCAACTCCCCCTCGGCAGTGAACTGCCGGTCGACGAACTCGTCGAAAGCCTCCAGATCGGCGGCCACGGGTTTGCGGATGGTATCGAGTGTAATCATAGAAACGAACTAACGGACTGCAATGCAGACCGATGGGTGCAGACCGAGCCGCCGCCGGGCGCTCCCCGGCCGATAGCTGCGAAAGGCGCCGCCGTACGACCTGCGGGCACGCATGCCGCACCCCCGCGGAACGAAGGCCCGCCGCCCTGCCGGAAAAATGCCCCGGCCCTGCGTTTTACCAACTGCAAATATAATGAAATTTCATGATTGCCACGCGGCAAGTGACTATTTTTTCGTACCTTTGGCACTCGGTTAAGCATACTGAAAATGATTTTTTCGAAAGGTTCCGCCCTGCGTCTGCTGCCGGCAGCGGTCGCGCTGTCGCTCTTTTTCGTGGTGAGCGCCCTCTATTTCGCCCCCCAGTTCCGCGGCGAGGCGCTGCCCCAACACGACGTGGTGCAGTACGAGGGCATGGCCCACGACATCACCCGAATGCGCCTGGAGCGCGGCGAAGACCCCCAGTGGACGGGCGGCATGTTCGGCGGGATGCCGGCCTACCTCATCAACGTGGCCTACCCGGCCCAGCTGATCAAGCGCACGGTAGGCCAAGCGACCAAGATACTCGACACGCCGGCCGCGTTCCTCTTTTTCGCCATGACGGCCATGTGGCTCATGCTGCTGATGATGGGCGTCGACCCCTGGGCGGGGATCGTCGCGGCCCTGGCCTACGGACTGTCGACCTACATGCTATTGATCATCGGCGCGGGACACCTCACCAAGATGTGGGCGCTGGTCTACGCCCCCCTGATGATGGGCGGCGCGTGGATGACCCTGCGCAGCAACATCTTCTGCGGAGCGACGCTCACGGCTCTGGCCGCGTCGCTCGAAATCGGGGCCAACCACCCGCAGATCGCCTACTATTTTCTGCTGGCGATGGCGGCCCTGTGGATCAACGATGCGATCGCCGCCCTGCGTGAAAAGCGTCTGCGCGACTTCGGCCTGCGCACCGCAGCGCTCGCGGGCGCCGGCATATTGGCCGTGGCGTCCAACTTCGCACCCCTCTGGTATACGGCCCGCCACTCGAAGGAGACCATACGCGGCGGCTCGGAACTGACCGCCGACGCGACAGAAAAACGGAGCGGTCTCGACCTCGACTACGCCACGGCATGGAGCTACGGACGCGCCGAGACGCTGAACCTGCTGGTGCCCGACTTCATGGGGCGCGACTCGGGCACGACCTTCTCGCGCGACGGCGAAGTAGCCGCCGTGACCAACGAACTGGGGCTGCGCGGAGCCGCGCAGCAGCTTCCGGCCTACTGGGGCACGCAGCCCTACACGGGCGGCCCGACCTACCTGGGCGCCGCAGCCGTCTTCCTGGCCGCGCTGGGGCTGGCGCTGGCCCGCGGCCGCAACAAATGGTGGATCGCCGCCATCTGCGTGCTGATGATCCTGCTGGCCTGGGGCCGCAACCTGATGGGATTGACCGAATGGGCCTTCAGGTGGCTGCCGGGGTACAACAAGTTCCGCACGGTATCGATGACGCTGGTGGTGGTGCAGTGGGCCGTGCCGACGCTGGGGGCGCTGGCGCTCATGCGGCTGTGGCGCGACGAAATACCGCGCGAACGGCTGCTGCGGGCCACAGGCTGGGCGGCCGGCATCACGGGCGGCCTCTGCCTGCTGCTGGCCACGACGGGCGGCGCCCTGTTCGACTTCGGACGCGACGAGAGCGCGGCGATGATGATCGACCAGTATCACCGCATCTTCCAAGCTAACGGGCTGCAAGCCTACATCGACCGCGGCCTGGATGTCGAATGGGGCGAGCGGACGGCCGAAGCGATGGCGGCCGAACGCGCCGCGATGATGCGCGCCGACGCCTGGCGGTCGCTGCTCATGATCCTGCTTGCGGCAGGGAGCACGCTGCTGTTCATCCGGCGCAAGATCAACCGATACGTACTCGTCGCCCTGCTCTCCGGCATCATGCTGCTCGACCTGGTGCCCGTCGACCTGCGGTTCCTCTCGTCCGACGACTTCGTGCCGGCCCGCCGCCGGCAAGTCACGGCCACGGCCGCCGACCAGGCGATCCTGGCCGACACGACACCGGGATACCGCGTCATCAACCTCACGGTCAGCCCGTTCAACGATGCCACGACCTCCTATTTCCACCGGTCGGTGGGCGGCTATCATGGCGCCAAGCTGGCCCGCTATCAAGATTTGATCGACCGCTACCTGTCGACGCTCGACGAAAGCGTGCTCGACATGCTCAACACGCGCTATGCGATCGTTCCGGGCGACGGCGGACAGCCCGAAGCCGTTTTCCGCGACACGGCGTTCGGCGCCGCCTGGTTCGTCGACTCGGTGGTCTACGCCCCGACGGCCCGGGCCGAAATCGACGCGCTGGGCACCCTCGACCTGCGCACGACGGCGGTCGTCGCAACCGGCACACCCCTGCCGGCCGTATCCTCGGGCGCCGATCCGGCGGCCCGCATCGAGCTGACGGAGTACCGCCCCAACTACCTGAAGTACGAATATTCGGCTTCGAAAGAGGCCGTGGCCGTATTCTCCGAAATCTACTACGCCGACGGCTGGACAGCCTATGTCGACGGCACGGAAACGCCCTATTTCCAGGCCGACTACGTATTGCGCGCCATGCTTCTGCCGGCGGGCACCCGCACGGTCGAATGGCGCTTCCGCGCACCGCACTGGACAGCGGTCGAAGGCGTGACGCTCGCCGCCTCGCTGGCGATCCTGGGAGCAGCGCTGGCGATGCTGGCCTTGTGGCTGATGAAAAACAAACGTTCAGAATAACGCATTCAACATGAAGGACGACAAACGACTCAAACGCAAAGTCCGCAACTCCTACATCGTATCCACGGTCAGCATCACGCTGGTGCTCTTCCTGCTGGGGTCGGTGGGCTACCTGATGCTGGCAGCCATGGAGGTGGCCCGCACCCTGCAATCGAGCATCCAGGTGTCGGTGGAATTGAAAAACGGGCTGACCGACAAACAACGCGAAGCGATCGCCGAACGGGTCGCCGACCAAGAACTGGTGGGCGAGATCGTCTATGTACCCAAGGAAGAAAAACTGGAAGATGCGGAGTTCCGCAAGATGTTCGGCAGCGAGTTCGACGAAGTGCTGGGCGAAAATCCGCTGCTGGACTCCTACGAACTGACCCTCACGGCGCATTCGTCCGACAAGGAGGCGATCGACGCCTTCATCACGGGCATATCGCACCTTTCGGGCGTGGAGCAGGTGAGCTACCCGGCCCTGATGGCGGCACGGCTCCACACCACGGTGGGAAAAATCCGCTTCATCCTGCTGCTTTTCGGCGGGGCGCTGCTCGTCATTTCGATGATCCTGGTGAGCAACACCATCCGGCTGGCGATCTTCTCGAAACGCTACCAGATCAACACCATGAAGCTGGTAGGCGCCACCAAGTGGTTCATCATGCGGCCGTTCCTGGCCAGCAGCATCACGCAGGGCATCCTGGCCGGCACGGTAGCCTCGCTGCTGCTGGCACTGGCCGCCTACGGACTCAACGAAGCCGTGCCCGAGTTGCAGGCGCTGGCCGAAGCGAGCCGCACGGGCGGCCTGATCTTCGGCACGATGATCGGCGGCGGAGTAGTCATCTCGGGACTCTTCACCTGGGCGGCCCTCAACAAATTCGTCAACATGAAATCGAACAAAATATACCTCTATTGACATGAAACGACCGAACGACACCCCCGACAATCCCCGTCTGCCGCTCACGCGCCGCAACTACATTCTGCTGGCCGTCGGTTTCGCCGTCATCGTCCTGGGATTCGTCCTCATGGCCGGCGGCGGCAGCGACTCGCCCGACGAGTTCGACTACGCCATGTTCTCGTGGCGCCGCATCACGCTGGCGCCGATCGTGACGGTCGGCGGCTTCGTGCTGGAAATCTATGCCATAATGAAACGCTACGAGTGACCCGATGGATACGCTTCAAGCCATTATATTAGGCATCGTGCAGGGAATCACCGAATTCCTGCCCGTTTCGAGCAGCGGACACCTCCAGATCGCCAAGGAGCTGCTGGGCGTGCGGATCGAGGAGAACCTGACGTTCGACGTGACGCTGCACGCCGCCACGGTGCTGAGCACCCTGGTGGTTCTGCACGCCGAGGTGCGCCGGCTGATCGGAGGGTTGTTTTCGCGCCGTTTCAACGCCGAGCAGGCCTATGTGCTGAAACTGGCGCTCTCGATGATTCCGATCGGCATCGTGGGTTTCGCCCTGAAAGACCGCATCGACGCCCTGCTCAACGCACCGTGGATTCTGGCGGTCGTGGGAGCCATGCTGCTGCTCACGGCCGCACTGCTGGCCTTCGCCTACTACGCCAAACCCCGGCAAAAAACGACCATCTCCTACCGCGACGCCTTCATCATCGGCGTAGCGCAAGCCTGCGCCGCCATGCCGGGCCTCTCGCGGTCGGGCACGACCATCGCCACAGGGCTGCTGCTGGGCAACGAAAAAGCTGCCGTGGCGCAATTCTCGTTCTTGATGGTGCTGGCGCCCATTTTAGGCGAAACGCTCCTCGAAATCTGTTCGGGAGAATTGACATCGGGCATCGCCGCAGGGCCGCTGCTGGCGGGGTTCCTCGCTGCGTTCGTCACCGGCTGCGCCGCCTGCCGCTTCATGATCGAAATCGTCAAACGGGGCCGCCTGATCTGGTTCGCAATCTATTGCGCGGCAGCGGGCGCCGTATCCATCATCAGCTACGCCCTATGACGCCGGAAGCAACCGACCTGCGCGGTCTCAATTTCGAGCAGGGCTACATCGCCGTGATCGACAAGCCGCTGGAATGGACGTCGACCGACGTGGTGCGCAAGATCAAGTTCGCGCTCCGCAAGATCGGCTATTCCCGCATCAAGGTGGGGCATGCCGGGACGCTCGACCCCCTGGCCACGGGCGTGCTGCTGGTCTGCATCGGCCGCGCCACGAAGATGGTCGAGGCGCTGCAAGCCGAAGAAAAGGAGTATGTGGCCGACGTCGTGCTGGGCGCCACGACCCCCAGCTACGATCTGGAACACCCCATCGACCGCACCTACCCGACCGAACACATCACCCGCGAAAAAGTCGTCGAAGCGCTCCGCTCCCTGGAGGGGGAGCGGCTCCAGGCGCCGCCCCTCTATTCAGCCAAGAAGATCGACGGCATGCGGGCCTACGAACTGGCCCGGGCAGGCGGGACGACCGACAGCGTAGAACTGCGCAAGGCGCCGATCAACATCTACGAAATCGAACTCCAAGAATATGCCCTGCCCCGCATCCGCATCCGCGTACGGTGCAGCAAAGGCACCTACATCCGTTCGCTGGCCTGCGAAATAGGCGAAGCGCTCGACAGCGGCGCCCACCTCTCCTCGCTGCGCCGCACGCGCAGCGGCGGCTTCACGGCCGAAAACGCCTGGCAGCTGGAGGAACTGATAGAAAATTTGCACGGAATCGAAACAAAATAGATTTTTTTGCGTATACAATTAGTATTGCTACACACGATTCCACCGAGAAACCTTTTTGAGAAACCTTTCCCCGCTATGAAACTATCGCAGTACGGCTACGATTTCACATCCGAAATGCTGGCCCGCTATCCGGCCGACAACCGCGACGAATCGCGCCTGATGGTCGTCGACCGCGCCAAAGGCAGCATCGAACATCGGCAGTTCAAAGATATCATCGAATATTTCGACGAGAAAGACCTCTTCATCTTCAACGACACCAAGGTCTTCCCCGCACGCCTCTACGGCAACAAGGAGAAGACCGGCGCCGAGATCGAAATCTTCCTGCTGCGCGAGCTGAACCGCGAACTCCGCCTGTGGGACGTGCTGGTCGACCCGGCCCGCAAGATCCGCATAGGCAACAAACTCTACTTCGGCGACGACGACCTGCTGGTGGCCGAAGTGATCGACAACACCACCTCGCGCGGCCGCACGCTGCGCTTCCTTTTCGACGGCTCCTACGAGGAATTCAAGGAAGCGCTTTTCGCCCTGGGCGAAACCCCGCTGCCCAAGTGGGTGCGCGAAAAGGTCGAACCCCAGGACGCCGAACGCTACCAGACGATCTTCGCCGCCAAGGAGGGCGCCGTAGCAGCCCCGACGGCCGGCATGCACTTCTCGAAGCACCTGCTCAAGCGCATGGAGATCAAGGGGATCGACAGCGCGTTCGTCACGCTGCACGTCGGACTGGGCAACTTCCGCACGGTGGACGTCGAAGACCTCTCGAAACACAAGATGGACTCCGAGCAGTTCTTCGTGACCGAAGAAACCGCAGCGACGGTCAACGCCGCCAAACGCGACGGACGCAAGGTCGTGGCGATCGGCACCACGGTCATGCGCACGATCGAAACCGCCGTCTCGACGGGCGGCATGATCAAGGCCTCGGAGGGATGGACGAACAAATTCATCTTCGCGCCCTACGACTTCTCGGTGGCCGACGCGATGGTCTCGAACTTCCACCTGCCCTACTCCACGCAGCTGATGATGGTGGCGGCGTTCGGCGGCTACGAAACCGTGATGAACGCCTACAAAATCGCTAAAGAAGAGGGATACCGCTTCGGTACTTACGGCGATGCGATGCTCATTCTTTAATATTTTTTCACTATCTTTGCAAAATACGAGCGTCGCCCCGCAATATTCGCGCTCCGTTCGGCGTTGGTGTGTCCCGGTTCCGCAGAGGAGCGCCCCCCCGCGCAGGACGGCCCGCCACGAGACGACCGCGACGGGGCGCCCCCGAAGAACCGGCTTTCCGACCTTAAAACTTACGATTCATGGCAAGCAAGATTCTGTACGTCTGTCAGCAAATAATGCCCTACCTCCCCGAAACGGAGGCTTCCGTGTTATGCCGTTCGCTGGTGCAGGCGATGCAGGAGCGCGGCAATGAAATCCGCACGTTCATGCCCCGCTACGGGTGCATCAACGAGCGCCGCCACCAGCTCCACGAGGTGATCCGCCTTTCGGGCATGAATCTGATCATCGACGACAACGACCACCAGCTCATCATCAAGGTGGCGTCGATTCCTGCCGCCCGCGTGCAGATCTACTTCATCGACAACGACGACTACTTCTCGCGCAAGGCCGTGTTGCAGGATGCCGCAGGAGCGGAGTTCCCCGACAACGACGAGCGGGCCATCTTCTTCGCCCGCGGCGTGCTGGAGACCGTCAAGAAACTGCGCTGGGCGCCCTCGATCGTCCATTGCCACGGATGGTTCACGGGGGTCGTGCCCGTATACCTGAAGAAGGTTTTCGCCGACGATCCGATCTTCCGCAACGTGAAGGTCGTCGTGTCGCTCTACGACGACGGCTTCGGCGGCGAGCTGGACAAGGGTTTCGGCGCGAAGATCGCCGGCGAAGGGGTCAAGGACAAAAATCTGTCGATTCTCGACGCGCCGTCATACGAAAACCTCTGCCGTTTCGTTATGAAGTATGCCGACGGCGTGATCGCCGCATCCGCCGGCGTCGACGCACGGGTGCTCGAAATCGCCCGCCAGAGCGGCAAGCCGATGCTGGAGTACCAGGCGCCCGAGGCAGAGGACTTTTTCGATAATTACAACCGATTCTATGATGAGATTCAATAGTTTCCGTCGTGCAATGCTCTTCGCGGCCCTTTTTGCGGGGGCGGCCGGGTGGGCGGGCTGCACCACGGTCGACGATTCGCTGGGTTCGAACCTCGTGCCCGATACCCAGCAGATGCAGGCCGGATATGCGACCTTTCCGCTCAAAAACGAGCCGAATCCGAAGCAATATGTCGAAACCAAGCTCTTCCAGAGCGACTCGATCCGCACGTCGAACATATCCTACGGCTACATAGGGGCGCAGCAGAACGATACGCTGGGCCTGCGCTCGGCGGGATTCCTCACCCAATATCTCTACTATGTGCAAGTCGCCGACAACCAGTTCGGCGAACGGCCGATCTTCGACTCGGCGCAGCTGCTGCTGACGATCACCGACTACGGCCGCGACACCCTCACCCCGCAGCTCTACGGCATCTACGAAATCACAGACAACGCCTACCTGACCGAACGGCAGGACTCCATATTCTACCTCGATTTCGATCCCGATCCCTATGTGGGCAAGACCCCGCTCTTCACCTTCGAATTCCCCGACGGCAAGACGACCGGCCCCGCGACCACGGCCGTGACGCTCGATCTGGCCGAGGGCGGACGCGAGTTCGTCGACCGGCTGATGCTCCAGAGCGGCAAATATGCGGGCGACTATTCGGTCTACACCACCCTCGACAGCCTCGCGCAGTGGGTCGACGAATTCAAGGGTCTCTACATCCGCCCCGTAACGGAGCAGACCGGCAAAAGCAAAGGCGGCATATACGCCCTCGACCTCTCCGGCTCGGGCCTGGCGATCTACGGCCGCACCCGCCTCAAGGAAGACCCCTCGCTGGTGAAGGACACCCTGTCGCTGCTCTACATCTTCAAGGATACCGACCTGTCGCCCACCCACGGCAACGTGTCGGTCAACGTCATCAAACGGAACCACGAAGGCAGCATGATCGACCCCGCCAACGTGCGCGAACCTGCGCCGGGCGCGTCCGACAACCGGCAGCCCGACAGCCGGATGATCGTCGAAGGCATGGGCGGCGTGGTGACCGAAATCACGTTTACGGAGGAGTTCTTCGCCGAGCTGGAAAACAAGATCGAAGAAGCCAACAAGGGAGGATACGAATTCTCGACCCTGGCGTTCAGCCAGGCCCGCATGCTGGTCTATTTCAACGACAGCGACTACGAATGGGACGCGATCAACCCCGCAGCGCCCGGCCGGCTGATCTTCGACATGGACGCCGCACCGGAACGAATCGGTCTCTATACGGATTACAAGGCCCTGACGGCGATTTCGGACTACAACTATTACTACGAACAAACCTACGATACGGCACTCGCCTACGGCGGCTACATCAACCGCAGCCGCGGCTGCTACACGTTCGACATCACGGGCTACATACAGACCCTCTGGAACAGCTATACTGACGAACGCGACGCCGCGCAGCGCGAGGGCAGGGAGATCGACCCGGCGAAGATCAAGAACCGTACGATCTACGCCGCGCCCGAGGCCTACAGCTACTACACGCCGGCCTACACCGTCTTGCAAGGCATGGTCTCGTCGCCGGACGACCCCGTGCAGAACAACGCGCCGATCCGTTTCGAACTGACCTATAATCTGATCAAGAAATAACGCCCCGCAAACCCTACGGATGCGCAACCTAAGTCGAGCACTTAGGTTTTCGCATTTCTGAAAAGCCATACATCAACGCAATGCAGGAGAATTTAGTAATCGTCGAGTCGCCCGCCAAGGCGAAGACCATCGAGAAGTTTCTGGGCAAGGATTTCATCGTCAAGTCGAGCTTCGGGCACATCCGCGACCTCTCGAAAAAAGACCTCGGCATCCGCATCGCAGAGGGATTCGCTCCCGTCTACGAAGTGCCGGCCGACAAGAAGAAAGTGGTCGACGAGCTGGCCCGCCTGGCCAAGACCAAGACCGTCTGGCTCGCATCCGATGAAGACCGCGAAGGAGAAGCCATCGCCTGGCACCTGACCGAAGTGTTGGGTCTCCCCGTCGAGCGCACCAAGCGCATCGTCTTCCACGAAATCACCAAACGGGCGATTCTCGACGCCATCGAGAAGCCCCGCACGGTGAACATGGACCTGGTCAACGCCCAGCAGGCGCGCCGCGTGCTCGACCGGCTGGTCGGCTTCGAACTGTCGCCCGTGCTGTGGAAAAAGGTGCGGCCGTCGCTCTCGGCCGGCCGCGTGCAGTCGGTCGCCGTGCGTCTGCTCGTCGAACGCGAACGCGAAATCATCGCATTCAAGTCGTCGCCCTACTTCCGCGTCGTAGCGCAGTTCTACGCCACGGACGACTCCGAGAAAACGCTCTTCAAGGCCGAGCTTCCGACCCGTTTCGCTACGGTCGAGGAGGCCGAAAGTTTCCTCCGCAGCTGCATCGGCGCCGCATTCACGGTGTCGAAATGCGAGGAGAAGCCCGCACAGCGCTACCCCGCGCCGCCGTTCACGACCTCCACGCTCCAGCAGGAAGCCAGCCGCAAGCTGGGCATGTCCGTCTCGCAAACCATGTCCGTGGCGCAGCACCTCTATGAGCAAGGTTTGATCACCTACATGCGTACCGACTCGGTGAACCTCTCGCAGCAGGCGCTCACCCAATGCAAGGAAGAGATCATCCGCCTCTACGGCGAGAAATACTCCCGCTGGTTCAACTACAAGACCAAGACCAAGGGCGCCCAGGAGGCCCACGAGGCGATCCGCCCCTCCTACATCGACCGCCAGCAGATCGAAGGCACGCCGGCCGAAAAGCGGCTCTACGAACTGATCTGGAAGCGCACGGTCGCGTCGCAGATGGTGTGCGCCGAACTGGATCGCACGACCATCGCCATCGACATGGCCGGCTCGGCCCACCAGTTCGTCGCTTCGGGCGAGGTGGTGCGCTTCGACGGCTTCCTGCGGCTCTACTCCGAGTCGACGGACGACGACCAGGCGCAGGAGAGCGGCGAAGGACTGCTGCCCAAGCTGACGCCGGGCGACGCACTGACGGCCGCGACCATCACGGCCACGGAACGTTTCACGCAAGCCCCCGCCCGCTACAACGAAGCGTCGCTGGTCAAGCGTCTCGAAGAACTGGGCATCGGCCGCCCGTCGACCTACGCCCCGACCATCTCGACGATCATCAACCGCGGCTACGTAGTCAAGCAAAACAAGGAGGGGCAGAAGCGCGGCTTCGTGCAACTGACGCTCGCCGACGGCAAGATCGCCGCCAAGAACCTCACCGAAAACTTCGGCAAGGAGAAGAACCGCCTGGCGCCCACCGACATCGGCATGCTGGTGAACGACTACCTCGAAGCGCAGTTCGGCCCTATCATCGACTACAACTTCACGGCCAACGTCGAAAAAGAGTTCGACCGCATCGCCGAGGGCGACATCACGTGGGACCGCATGATCGGCGAGTTCTACGAACCGTTCCACCGCATGGTCGACACAGCCATCGAACAGCAGACCGACAAGAAAAGCCAGGCCCGCATCCTGGGCAACGATCCCAAGACGGGCCATGCGGTCAAGGCGCGCATCGGCCGCTACGGCCCGATGGTCGAAATCGAGGGTGCGGAGGGCGAAAAGAGCCGCTTCGCATCGCTCAAGAAAGGCCAGCTTATCGAATCGATCACCCTGGAGGAAGCCCTGGCGCTCTTCGCGCTGCCCCGCACGCTGGGCGAGATAGAGGGAGAGGAGCTGGCCGTAGGCATCGGCAAATACGGCCCCTATGTGCGTTACGGCAAGTCGTTCGCCTCGCTGGCCAAGGGCGACGACCCCTACACGATCACCTACGACCGTGCCGTGGAGGTCGTACGCGCCCACAAGGAAGCCGCCGCGGCAGCCAACACGCCGCTGAAAAGTTTTGCCGAAGACCCGGACATGCTGGTCAAGAACGGCCGCTACGGCGCCTACATCGCCTACAAAGGCAAGAACTACCGCATCCCCAAAGGCAGCGACCCGGCCGCGCTGACTCTGGAAGCCTGCCGGAAAATCGTGGCCGGATCGAAAAAATAGATTTCAACCCAAACATCCCGAATACCATGAAAAACCTCGTTCTCACCCTGCTTTTCGCCGGCGCGCTCTTCAGCGTTGCGGCACGGACGCCCAAAGCCGCCGAAGAGAAGGGCTACCGCTTCACCGACGGCAAGTCGGTGCCCATAACCCCCGTCAAGGATCAGAGCCGCAGCGGCACCTGCTGGAGTTTCTCGACCTGCTCGTTCCTCGAAAGCGAAATCATGCGCGCCGGCGGCGAGCCGATGCACTTGTCGGAGATGTGGATCGTACGCCACACGTTCATGGAAAAAGCCCTGAAGTATGTCCGCATGCACGGCTATCTGAACTTCGCCGAGGGCGGCGCCTCGCACGACGTCGTCGAGATGATCAAGCGCTACGGCATCGTGCCGTTCGAGGCCTACCCGGGTCTGAACTACGGCACCGAGAAGCCCGACTTCCACGAACTCTCGGGGGCGTTCAAGGCCTACCTCGACGCCGTGATCCGCGCGGGCGACAAATCGAACATGCCCCTCTCCACGGCATGGCAGCGCGCTTTCGACGCCTTGCTCGACGAATACTTCGGCCCCGTGCCCGAGACATTCGTCTACCAGGGCAAAGAATACACGCCTGCTTCGTTCGCGGCGTCGCTGCCCATCGACATGGACGACTACATCGACATCACGTCGTTCACCCACCATCCGTTCTACACGCAGTTCATCATGGAAGTGCCTGACAACTGGATGTGGGGCCAGGTATACAACCTCCCGCTCGACGAGATGATGGAGGCCGTCGACCATGCCCTCGACCAGGGGTATGCACTCTCGTGGGGCACCGACGTGAGCGAAAAGGGCTTCAGCCGCACCAAGGCGATCGGCATCGTTCCCGAAGCCGAAGCCGAAAACATGAGCGGCACGGAAGCCGAAAAATGGGGCAAGCTCACCCAGCAGGAGAAAGATGCGGCCCTCTACTCGTTCGACAAACCTGTGCAGGAGCAGGTCATCACCCAGGCCAAGCGTCAGAAAGCATTCGACAACTACGAAACCACCGACGACCACGGCATGGTGATCGTGGGCAAAGCCACCGACCAAGCCGGGAATCCGTTCTACAAGGTGCTTAACTCGTGGGGCGAACGTCCGCCCTACGGAGGCTACTGGTATTTCTCGCAGCCGTTCGTGGCCTACAAGACGACCTCGATCATGCTCAACAAGAAAGCCCTGCCCGAGCACATCGCCAAAAAACTGGGGTTCGAATAAAACCGCGAGCGAAAGAAGTTCTCGAAGAACACCGCGCTTTGTGAACAAACGCCGGAATCCACACAAACGGATTCCGGCGTTTTTTCACTCCTCCTCGAACTCCGCACCGAGGAGTTTCACCAGATCGAGGGCCTGGGCCGGCGAAATGCGGACGCCCCGAAGCTCGAACGACGTGCAATCGCGCAGACGGATGCCTCGGATGTCGCAGTCGGCCAACGAAATCCCCTGCAAACGGCTGCCGAAGAACTCGGCCGTCGAGAGGTCGCAAGCGGAAAACGCCGTCTGCTCGAAACGGCAGCCGCTCAAAACGGCGTTAGGCAAGATGCACTCCTCGAACCTCGCCCGGCGGAACCGTGCAGCGGCGAAACCGGCGAACTCGCCCCGACAATGCGAAAAGCGGACTGAACCGAACGTTGCTTCGGCGAATTCGACCCCGGTAAATTTGCAATCGACAAACTGCACCCGCTGGAACGAACAATCGTGCAGATCGGCATTGGAAAAGTCGCAATTGCGGAACAAGACATCGGAAAAACGCGCCCGCACCAACACGGCGCCGGAAAAACGGCATCCGGAAAAGATGCACCGCTCGACGAACAGATGCTCGCGAACGACTCCGCCGAAGACCGCGCCGCGGAAAATCGCATCGACGACCTCCTCGGCTTCGGAGACAAGCGCGGCATCGGCAGTGGGCGCAGAACGATCCGGCAAACGGGGCGGTGCAATTTCCATAATCAAGACAAAAAGACGATGACACGGCCCCCGAGCAGCAAAAAATGCAGCCGCAACGCCTCGCCGCCGCAAATCCGGCCGACGAGCGAAGCGCTATGGAAATCGGCCTCCTCGATCCGCAAATCGCGCAACAAATCCAACTCGCGGCGCCCGGCGAACTTATAGAGGGTCTCCTTGGCGCACCACACGATGGCGGGCCACAACGGATCGTCCGACAAAATCCGCTCCTCGGCGGACATACAACGGGAAACGACCCGCCCGAAATCGCGGGACGCCGATTCGACATCCACGGCGCAAGGCGTATCGGCGAAAGCCACAGCGATGCAGTCCTCACAATGCGACACGGCGACATGCACAGCACAACCCGACGATCCGGAAACCGATTTTCGGAGTTCCATTGCTCCTGATTCCGGTTTTCTTAATTCCGACTCTCCTAATTTCTGTTTTCCTAATTCCGATTCTCCTGCTTCCAGGATTTCGACCCTCGGAGCACCCGCCGCATCGTAACCGATCCGGATTCCGGCCGGGTCGCAGTCCCGCTCGCGGCATAGCTCGCGCCGCACGATCGCCCGCCACGAAAGCCATTCGCAACGTCGGCGCGCACAACCGAACGTCCGGGCATACGCCTGCTCCTCGGGCGTAGTCCGAAGTGCGATTTCGGTCTCGGAAAGAGGCTGGGAAACGACAAGGCGGAACACAACTTATATACTTTGATGCAGCAGTAAGAACCGGAATCCTGAATCCGAACGACGTGGCTTAATCGTTCGTTACTTTATGTCTACGCGTATCTTGTCGACCCGATGCGCATCCAACTCCTTGATCGTAAAACGGATGTCATGCGACGTGAAGACGTCGCCCTTGCGCGGGAAGTCGCGCTTGAGTTCGAGCATCAAGCCGGCCAGGGTCTCGGCCTCGCCCCGCACGTCGGAGAAAGTCTCCTCGTCGAGCGCCAGGATGCGTTCGAAATCGCCGATGTGGGTCTTGCCCTCGAAAAGGTAGCTTTTCGGCCCCAGACGCGTATAGAAACTCTCGTCGTTGTCGCTTTCGTCGGAAATTTCGCCGACGATCTCCTCGATGATGTCCTCCAGCGACACCAGACCCAACGTCGAACCGTATTCGTCGACCACGATGGCCATGTGCACCTTGTTCGACTGGAAGTCGCCCAACAAGTCGTTGATCTTCTTATGCTCGGGCACGAAATAGGGCTTGCGGATCAACTGCTGCCAGCCGAACTCGTTGCCGTTGTTGATGTAGGGCAACAAATCCTTGACATAGAGCGTACCCCGGATGTTGTCGATATCTTCCTCGAAAACCGGAATGCGCGAAAAACCCGACGCGATGATCGTCCGCTTGACCTTCTCGTAGTCGTCGGTCAACTCGACGGCCGTGATGTCCACGCGCGGCTTCATGATCTCCTGCACCTCGGTATTGACGAAGTTGACGATCCCCGACAACATCACATGCTCCTCGGGATTGCTCGTATGCGTCATATCGACGGCATCGGCCAGATCGTCGAGCGAAATTTCGCTTTTGTGCGAGGCTTTCTCGCTGATGCGGCTGCTCGTATGCACCAGGATGTAGGAGAGCGGATAGAACACCCACCGCAACGCCACCAACGGCTGAGCCACGAACTGGGCGAACTTTACCGGCGTAGTCTGCGCGAGCACCTTGGGCAACACCTCGCCGAAGAGCAACAGGAAGAACGTGACGACGACCGTCTTGAAAAGGAACTCCAGGTGCGTGAACGTGAAAAGGGCATCGACGATGCCGGCCATGAATATGGTGATGCAGATGTTGACCAAATTATTGATGACCAGAATCGTAGCCAACAGAAAATCGACATCGCCCAACAATTTCAAGACGGCGGCGGCCGAAGCGCTCGTCCGCTGCTTGAAACGCTGCACATCGTTGTGCGAAAGGGAGAAAAACGAAGTCTCGGCACCCGACACGAGCGCCGAAACGCACAACAGAAGCAACGTTGCGACGCAACGCACGACGATATGGGTCGAGAACCCGTTGAATATGATCCAGGGAGCGTGTTCCAAATTCGGGTGCGGTTAGTTAATCGAAAAGCGACCCGCCGTCGGGCTTCTCCTCGGGGGTCGGCGCCCCGGCCGATTCGTTGCGCAGCACCTCCTTGCGGCCGCCCGACATCTGGACGATGAACTTCGAATTGCGCGACTGGTAAGCGGGCTTGGACAACAGTGCGTCGATGTTGTTGTAGCGCGTCGACTTGGCGCCCAGCACCACCTGCTCGCCGGGCCGCGGCACGGACTTCGCCGCCAGCGGCTTGATCGGCTCCAGCACCGATTCGGCCTGGCCCTCCTTGGCCGGCATCACGGCCGGTGCGATCTGCTTCATCACCTCCTTGACCTCCTCGCTCTGGAAGCCCGTGGCGACCACCACCAACTCGATGGCGTTGCCCAACTGGGGTTTCTCGCTGGTACCCCAGATGATGTTGGCATTGTGCACGGCACCCTCGTCGTCCTGCACGCTGGCATGCGCCTGGATATACTCCAGAATCCGCACGACCTCCTCGTACATCAGTTCGTCGGCATTGGCAACGGAGATGTTCAACAAGATGTTCTTGGCACCCGAAATCAGGTTGTGGTCCAGCAGCGGCGAACGCAGCGACGCCTCGGCCACGGCCTCGGCCCTGCTGTCGCCCTCGGCCGTAGCCACGGCCATGTGGGCGCGGCCGCTGCAACGCATGACTTTCGAGACATCGGCGAAGTCGACGTTCACCAAGTCGCTCTCCACGGTAATGATTTCGGCGATGCCCTTGGCGGCCGAGGCCAAAATGTCGTCGGCCTTGCCGAACGCCTGCTTGAGCGAGAGCCGCCCGTAGATTTCGAGGATGTTTTCGTTGTTGATGATCAGCAGCGAATCGACATTCTGCCGCAGCTCCTCGATACCGCGGAACGCCTGCTCGTAACGGATCTTGCCCTCGACGGCCAACGGCGAAGTGACGATGGCCACGGTCAGCAACCCCATCTCCTTGGCCAGCTTGGCGATCACGGGCGAGGCGCCCGTACCGGTGCCGCCGCCCATACCTGCCGTGATGAAGATCATGCGCGTGCCCGCCGACTCGAAATGCTGCCGGATTTCGGGCAGGGTCTCCACGGCGGCACGGCGTCCGTTCTCCGGGTCGTTGCCGGCGCCCAGGCCCTCGCTGCCCAACCGGATCTTGGTCTCCACGGGACTCTTGTCCAACGCCTGCTGGTCGGTATTGCAGACCATGAACGACACACCGCAGATGCCGAGGCTCCACATGTGGTTCACAGCATTGCCGCCGGCACCGCCGACCCCCACTACCGTGATGATCGAGTTGTTCGCCCGGGGCGCTTTGATCTCCGACATCAATTCGTCTGTCATAAGTCGTTAAAAGCAGGTAAAAAGAAAAATTATTCGCGGCCGGCCCGTTCGTGCGAGCCGCCGCATGTTCTTATATTTCCTCGTCCTCGGCGGCCGTAAAGCTCTTGTTCACCTTGTCGAAAGCCTTCTGGAAGATCGACCCCCAGTCGCGCTTGCGCTTCGGGTCGGCAGGTGCGAAATCGTCCGAAAAATCGGGCGCCGCGAGCGGTTCGGCCTCGATATAAGGCATCGGCTCGGGTTCGGGCGGCAAATTCGGGGCGACCATCGGCCGGGCCGCAGGTGCGGGCGGCACCGGCTGCTGGGCCGTACGCGGCGGCGCCTGCCGGAAAGGCTGGGCCGGCTGGACGGGCTGGGCTGCAGGACGCGCTGCGGGGCGAGCCGCCGGCCGGGCGGCGGGCTGGGGTGCGGGCTGGGGTGCGGGCTGGGGTGCGGACGCGGAATGCGCTGCAACACGGGCAGCGGGCTGTGTCGGCTGCGCCGGCGACGGAGCGAATCCGCGCGGCTGCTCCGCGGACTGACGCGGAAGCGTCGTCGGACGCTCGGCCGGAGTCTGCCGGGGCGGAATGGAAGCCGGGGCGGAACTCGGCACAGCCGGCTGGGAAGCGGAAGGTGCAGCAGCGGAATCCGAAGCCGGAGCAGGCGTCGGCGTCGAGACATGCTCGACGACAGCGCATGCGCCCTGCCGCGCCCCCTTGAGCAAAATACCCACGGCCGTAGAATAGGCCGGACTGGCGACCCGCTCCCGGGACGCCTCGTCGATGGCGGCATCGGGCAACGCGATGCGCACGTCCATCTCGGTCACGCGGCGGAACAATTCATCGATATCTTTCAACAAAGCCGACCCGCCGGTCAACACGATGCCGTAGGCGAGTTTCGAAGCATATCCCGAATCTTTGATCTCCTGCTGCACGAACTCGGCGATATCCGTAGCACGCGCTTCGATCACCGTAGCGAGGTTGCGCAACAAAATATCCTTGGCCTCGCGCGTAGTCCGACCATTGACGCGGATCAACTTGTCCTCGGGCGCCAGATCGGCGACCGCCGAACCGTACTTGCGCTTGAGACTCTCGACGTGCTTCTCGGGCACGCCCATCGTACGGATATCGCGGTTGATGGACGAAGCGCCCATCGGAATGGAAACGGTGTACCGCACCACGTTGCGATAATAAACCGTGACGTCCGTCACGCCGTCGCCGATGTCGACCACGGCCACGCCCTCCTCTTTCTCCTCGGGCAGCAGCACGGCCTCGGGGGTGGCCAACGCATCGGACACGACGCCGAGCATCTTGATGCTCAAGCGCCTCAAAGCCATGTCGAGACGCTGGATGGGGGTTTTATGGCAAAGGATGAAATTGAACGTCGAAGAAAGTTTCTTGCCGAACGAACCCACGGGATTCTTGACCTCCTGGCTGTCGTCGACCATATAGTTCTGCGGGATGCGCTCCATGATGGTCTCGTCGTCGGGAGCCTGCACGTTGCGCATGCGGTCGAACAAGGCGTCGACATCCTTCTGGTTGACCCCCGTCTGCGGATCGTAGACATACACGTGGTCGGTATGGCGGGCACAGCGCACGAAGTCGCCCGAGATGCCGGCATAAGCCTCCGTGATGCGGATGCCCAACCGCTCCTCGACCTCCGAGACGGCCTCGCGGATGGCCCGGCTGACCAGCTCGATGTTGTCTATGCGCCCGGCATTGACGCCCTCGACGGGTTTCGAGACGAGCGCCAGCACGCTCATCCGCCCCTCGGCAGGCTTCTCGCCGACAGCCACCACGACGGACGACGAACCCAAATCGACGGCAACGGTATAATTCTTTCTTTCCACGACTGAATCTTTTATTTCCTGCAAACCACCTGATCCTTATATCTTATGTCTATCGTACGGTATTCGTCCCACCCGGTGCGCGAGAGTCCTCCGCGATAGAAACGCATCAACTTGCCGAGCTTGCGCTCCGGCTGCTCCAAGCGGCCGAAACGGATCGTATGGCGACCGCTGCGCGGCACCAGATCGATCTCCAAGGCGCCGCCGGGGGTCGAACGGGCTACGATCTGCACCACCTCCGACCTCCAGAAAGCGTCTTTCTCGACAATTTCTACAAAGGTAAGGAGTTTCATCAAATCTTCGTAGCTTTTCTCCAATTTTTTTTGCCGTTCGCGCTCCTGCTCTTGCTCGGCGCTCAAGCGGTCGATCTCCTGCTGCACCATGCGGGCCTCGTAACGGTAGCTGCGGCGCAACAAAGCCTTCTCCTGACGCAGCTCGGCCACCCGCTGTTCGAACCTGCGGGCGCTCTCGAACCAACCGCGCCGCACCCGGCGCCGGGCCAGCTCGGCGATCCGGCGGTCGTTCTCGCGCTCGCGCTTGTAGAACGGGTATTTTTCGCGCTCCAGTTCGACGATCCGATGCTGTATCTCCTCGATCTTCCCGTCGATATACGTACGCACGTCGCCCACGTAATCGGCAGGAATCGGCAGCCGGTAACTGCCCGTGACCACCGGAACATACAACGACGACGCCCGCGGCGCCACGAAGACATAGCCCTCGGATGTGATGTAGCTGTCGACCCCGTCGGTCAACAACCGCAGCAGCGGCTCGCGCTGGCTGATTTCGACGCACAACTCGCCCGAATAGGTAACATAGGCCGCGACATCCTCCACGAACCCGTTGCGGGCGATCAACGCCTCGATTCCTGTCAGGTCGACCGTATCAACTGCCGTGCCGATCGTAGGGATCCGGCTGCGGACGATCCACTCGCGCACGCGCATCGTCGAGACCAGGTGGCCCCGCGACGTGCTGTCGACCACCTCGATCGCCACGCGCGACACCGTACGCACGGCCCGGGCACGGCGCACGGCGATGCCTGCCGCAAGCAGGTACCCGCCTACGGCCGCCCACAAGAGCGCCAACCACGCATATCGAAAATACCTGTCCAAAATCAACTACTTACTACAACCATTCATCGCAACGATGCCGGCGCGAAGCGGCCCAACGTCCGACTCCCCGGATCATCGTCCGCTTTTGAGTTTCAGTTTTTCAGCGAGGGCTTCGCAGCAGGCATCGATGTTGCCGGCGCCGAAGCTCACCACCACGTCGGTCTCCATAGCAGCCACCTCGTCGGCCAGCCGATCGCGGTCGACGATGCGGCACGGCACGGTCATCCGTTCGGCAATGATTTCGGAGGTTATGCCCGGAATCGGCTCCTCGCGCGCCGGGTAGATCGGCAGCAACACCGCCTCGTCGGCATGGGACAGCGCTTCGGCGAAACCCTCGAAGAAATCGCGCGTACGCGTATACAAATGGGGCTGGAACAACGCCGTGATCCGTCGCCCGGGGAACATCTTGCGCACCGACGTGAGCGTCGCAGCCAGCTCGCGCGGGTGGTGGGCATAGTCGTCCATGTAGACCTGCTTCGAGGTGTTCACATAGAATTCGAAGCGCCGTTTGACGCCCGAATAGGAGGCCAGCGCCTCGCGCAGCTTCCCGACGTCGAGAGCCGTCCCTTCAGCCTGCGCCGCGCACCACACGGCCGCCACGGCCGCCACGGCGTTCTCGATGTTGACCCACCCGGGAATGCCCAGCGTGCACCCCTCGACCACGCCGTCGGGCATCACGAGGTCGTAGCGGTAATGGCCGCCCTCCAGCAACCGGATGTTGCGGGCATAAAAATCGCACGGCGCGTCGTAGGCATAGCGGTAGACCCGAATGCCCGGATTGTCGATCGCGATGTCGACCCCCTGCTTGATGACCAGCGCGCCGCCTTTTTTGATCTGCCCCACGAACTGCGAAAAAGCCGCCTTGACGGCCTCATGCGTGCCGTAGATATCCAGATGGTCGGCATCGGCCGACGTGACCACCGCCGTATCGGGAAACAACCGCAGGAACGAGCGGTCGAACTCGTCGGCCTCGACCGCCAGCCGGTCGCCGGCGCCGAGCACCAGATTGCCGCCGAAATTCTTCGAAATGCCGCCCAGGAAAGCCGACCCGCCGCCCGTGAGCGCCCGGTTGAGCCATGCCACGAGGGTCGAAGTGGTCGTCTTGCCGTGCGTACCGGCCACGGCCATCACATATTTGCCCTCCGAGAGGTGGCCGAGCATCTGCGAACGCTTCTCGATCGTGAAGCCATGCTCGCGGAAATAACTGAACTCGCTATGCTCCTGCGGCACGGCAGGGGTATAGACCACGATCGTATCGTGCGGATCGAGAAACGGCGCCGGAACGGCCCGGATGTCGTCGTCATAATGGATCGCGGCGCCTTCGGCTTCGAGTTCGGCGGTCAGGGGCGAGGGGGTGCGGTCGTAGCCGGCCACCTGCCTGCCCTCGTGGAGGAAGTAGCGGGCCAGAGCGCTCATGCCGATGCCGCCGATGCCCAGAAAATAGACTTTCGAAAATTCCATTACTTCAGCAATTCGATGATTTCATCCACAATATCCTCCGCCGCACGGGGCTTGGCCAAACGTTCGAGGTTTTCGCTCATGCGCCGCAGCGCCTCCTTGTCGGCGAGCAGCTCCATGGCCCGCGGCATCGCCTCGGTGCGGCACACGGCATCGGGCACGAGCACGGCGGCGCCCTGCCGTTCCAAAGCCCGGGCATTCATGGTCTGATGATCCTCCGCCACGTTGGGCGAGGGAACGAACAACACCGGTTTGGCCACCAGACACAACTCCGACACCGTGCCGGCGCCGCTGCGCGAAATTACCAGATCGGCCGCGGCATAGGCCAAATCCATCCGCTCGATGAAGGCTCCCTGCCAGATGCCCGGCGTCGGGTGGGCCGCAAGGAAGTCGCGCATCTCGCGCTCGTAATATTTACCTGTCTGCCAGATCACTTGCACCGGAGCTTCGGCACCGCCGAGCGACAGAATCCATGCTTTCATCATCTCGTTGAGCGACCGCGTACCGAGCGACCCGCCGACCACCAGCACGACCGGCTTGCCGGACGCCAGCCCATAGTGCCGCAACGCCTCGCCCCGGTCGGCCCCCTCCTTGGAGAAGCGACCCCGCAGGGGATTGCCCGTCAACACGATCTTGTCGGCCGGGAAGAAACGCTCCATTCCGTCGTAGGCCGTACAGATGCGCCGGGCGCCCTTGGCCAGCACCTTGTTGGTTACCCCGGCATAGGAATTCTGCTCCTGGATGAGCGTGGGCACGCCCATGCGCTGGGCAGCCCACAGCACCGGAGCGCTGGCATAGCCGCCGAAACCCACCACCGCGTCGGCGCCGAAGTCGCGGATCGTCCTGCGGGCCTTGCGTAGACTTCGCCACACCTTGATGGGCACCAGCAGGTTGCGCCACTCCAGGCGCCGCTGCAACCCGGCGATGGGCAGCCCGACGATGCGGTAGCCCAGTGCGGGCACCTTCTCCATCTCCATCTTGCCCTCGGCACCCACGAAAAGCAGCTCCACAGCTTCGCCCAAACGACGCTTCAAAGCCTCGGCGACCGCCACGGCAGGATAGATATGGCCGCCCGTGCCGCCGCCCGAAAGAATGATATGTTTCGGCTGATTCATGATTTATTTCGTATTATCGGTTTCTATTTCGATCCGTTCGCCCAAAAACTTGGGTCTCTTGCCGAACGCCAGGTCGAGAAAAAGTTTTACCCGCGCCAAACGCTCGCGCACCCACACGCGCATCATTCCGCCGACCTGCACCTCGTCCGCATTGAACGCCACGGCATCGAGTCCGCACGCCTGCGCCAGCACGACGGCCCGGCGGTTGTGGAACTCCTGGGAGACGATCGTGAAAACGCGCTGCCCGAAAATCTCGTGCATCCGCACGACGGAATCCAACGTCCGGAAACCGGCATAGTCGAGGTAGATGACCTCGGCAGGCACGCCCTCGGCGATCAAGGCATCGCGCATAGCTTCGGGTTCGTTGTAATCCTTGCGGCTGTTGTCGCCGCTGACGACGAACGCCGCGACCTTCCCCGCGCGCCACAAAGCGGCGGCGGCATGCACCCGATTGTAGAAATAGGGATTCGGCGCCCCGTTGCGCAGAAACTGCCCGGTGCCGAGCACCAGAGCCGCAGGCCGGGCCGGCACCTCCCCGACCGAAGCGAAAAGACGCCCGCGGCTCAACCGCGCCACGGCGACCTCTGCCGCACCGATGGCCGCCAAGGCCAACAACGCGACGAGAACGCCCCAACGCAACCAAATATATAGTTTCTGCTCCATCTTCCGATTCTCCATTTATCTTCCCCAACTCTCCCGATCCAACGACCGGTAGTTGATCGCCTCGGCCACGTCGGCCGCTTCGATCCGTTCGCGCCCGGCCAGGTCAGCGATCGTGCGGGCCACCTTCAGAATCCGGTCGTAGGCCCGCGCCGAGAGCGACAGCCGGGTCATGGCCTGCTCCAACAGCGCCGCCGAAGCGGCATCGAGCCGGCAATGCTCGCGCAGCATCGCTGCGTTCATCATCGCATTGGTGTGCACCCCGGCGCAGCTGCTAAAACGTTTCATCTGCACCTCCCGCGCCCGGCAGACCCTTTGGCGGATCGCGGCGCTCGGCTCGCCCGGCGCCGCATCGGCCAGATCGGACGGCGCCACGGGCGTCACCTCGATGTGCATGTCGATGCGATCCATCAAAGGCCCCGAAATCCGCCCCATGTACCGGTGCACGCTCCCCGGCGAACACGTACACTCCTTGGTCGGATGGTTGTAGTATCCGCACGGGCAGGGGTTCATGGCGGCGATCAACGTAAAGTTGGCCGGATACTGCACCCGATAACGTGCCCGCGCCACGGTAATGCTTTTCTCTTCGAGCGGCTGGCGCAGCACCTCCAGAGCGCTGCGGCCGAACTCGGGCAGCTCGTCGAGAAACAACACGCCGTTGTGCGACAACGACACCTCGCCCGGGTGGGGCGACTGCCCGCCGCCGATGAGCGCCACCTGCGAAATCGTATGATGCGGCGCCCGGAACGGCCGCCGGGTCATCAACCCCGCGATCCGCGACAGCCCCGCCACGGAATGTATCTTGGTCGTCTCCAACGCCTCGTCGGGCGTCAAAGGCGGCAGAATCGTCGGCATGCGCCGCGCCAACATCGTCTTGCCCGAGCCGGGCGATCCGATCATCAACACGTTGTGCCCGCCGGCCGCCGCGATCTCCAACGCACGCTTGACATGCGTCTGTCCCTTGACGTCGGCGAAATCCTCGTCGTAGCGGCCCGACACGGATGCCGCCGCTTCGCACTCCGCCGCCACGGCCGGAGCAAGCTCCGTCTCCCCGTTGAGCCATGCGACCGTTTCCCGCAGGTTCGCCACGCCGACCACCTCGACACCACCGACCACAGCCGCCTCGGCGGCATTGGCCGCAGGAACGACCAACCGACGCACACCGTCGCGGCGAGCCTGCACAGCCATCGGCAGAACGCCCCGCACGGACTTGACCGTGCCGTCGAGCGACAACTCGCCGGCAAACAACGTATCGGCCACGGCGACCGCATCGATCCGCCCCATAGCCGCCAGAATCCCCACCGCGATCGGCAGGTCGAACGCCGCGCCCTCCTTGCGCAGATCGGCCGGCGCCAGATTGACGACCACCTTACGGCCCGACATCCGCTCGCCGGAGTTCTCGAACGCGGCGCGGATGCGCTGCTCGCTCTCCTTGACGGCATTGTCGGGCAGTCCGACCAGATACAACCCCAATCCGCCGCCGGCGATGTTGACCTCGACGGCCACCGTCACGGCGTCGATCCCGACGACTGCGCCTGCGAAGGTCTTTACGAACATAGATGTGGACTATGCGTCAAAAAATTAAAACGGCACCTCGTCGCCGAGCGACGGCGGGGTCAGGTCGAACTCTCCGCCGCCGGCCGCAGCCCCCAGACCGCCGCCGAAATCGCTGCCCACCGTGGGGCTGACATAATCGTCGTAGGCCTGCTGGCTGTCGAGCGCCTGCGAGGGCGGCAGCATCGTGTCGTCCATGTCGGCGAAGCGGGCCTGCTCCTTGAGGAAGCGCAGGTTGACGTCGCACACGGCGCCGTTACGGTGCTTGGCTATGATGATCTCGGCCAGACCGGCCGTCGGCATACCGTTTTCGTCCTGGTTGATGCCGTAGTATTCGGGACGGTGGATGAACGCCACGATGTCGGCGTCCTGCTCGATGGCGCCCGACTCGCGCAGGTCGGAGAGCTGCGGGCGCTTGGAGCCGCCGCGCATTTCGGTGGCGCGGCTCAACTGCGAAAGGGCGATGATCGGCACGTTCAGCTCCTTGGCGATGGCCTTGAGCGTACGCGAAATGAAAGCCACCTCCTGCTCGCGGTTGCCCTTCGAATCCTGGTTGCCGGTCATGAGCTGGAGGTAGTCGATGATGATGATCTTGATGTCGTTGTGTATCTTCAACCGGCGGGCTTTCGAACGGAACTCGAAGACCGAAAGGGCCGGCGTATCGTCGATGAAGAGCGGCGCGGCACCCAGCGGCTTGGTCGCCGACTCCAGGTGGCGCCACTGCTCGGGCGTCAGGCGGCCCGACTTCACGTCGTTGCCGCTCAAACCGGTTTCGGCGATGATCAAACGCATCATCAACTGCACGGAGGACATTTCCAGCGAGAAGAACGCCACGCCGGCTTCGTGGTCGACAGCCATGTTGCGGGCCATCGAGAGGACGAACGCCGTTTTACCCATAGACGGGCGGGCAGCGATGATAATCAGGTCGGACAACTGCCAGCCCAGCGTCACGCGGTCGATGGCCATGAAACCCGACGGCACGCCGTTGAAGGCGCTCGTATTCTTGGACGCCTCCTCGATCTGCATTAACGCCCGGGCCAGGATGTCCTTGGACGACTGCACCGAACGCTTGACGTGTCCCTCGGAGACCTTGAAGATCTCGCCCTCGGCGAAACCGATCAACTCCGTGACGTCGGTCGACTCGTCGTAGGAACGCTTCTGTATCTCGGTGGCCGAACGGATCAGCTCGCGCTGCACGTATTTCTGGGCGATGATCTTGGCATGGAACTCGACGTTGGCCGCCGAACCGACCTTCTGGGTCAGCTGCGCCAGATAGGAAGCGCCGCCGACCTTCTTCAACTCCTTCTTGACCTTCAGCCGCTCGGTCACGGTGTAGAGGTCGATGGGCTTCAGCTCCATCGACAACTCCTCGATCGCCTTGTAGATCGAACGGTGCTCCTCGGTGTAGAACGACTCGGGGGTGACGAACTCCTGCACGGCGATGATGCTGTCCTTTTCGAGCATCAGGGCGCCCAATACCGCCTCCTCCAGCTCGACCGCCTGCGGGGGCACGCTGCCGACCGTCTCGGTCAGCGCATCATACGCTTCGCTGTTGCGCCGCGAAGGGGTGAAATCCTTAGCCATTGGGTTGGGTTCATATGGAGGCTTTTCGTGCCGGCGAAATCCGAACCGATCCGGCATCGCATTGCGGCTTGTCGAAAAACCACGCTTTCAAGGGTTCAAAAATAGCGATTCGGGCGGACATATCAAAAAAAAACGGCCCTCCAAAAAACGAAAAGCCATTTTTTCACTCTTTGACACCCAATTCGCGACGCGACACGGCGAGCGCCGCCACGCTTACCCGACAATCGGGCACGGCACGCACCACGGCTTCGATGCAGGCGATCAAGGTAGAACCCGTGGTCATCACGTCGTCGACCAGCAACACATGCTTGCCGGCCAACCGCCCGGGGTGCCGCACCGCAAAAGCATCCTCCACGTTGTCCGCACGTTCGCGGCGGGGCTTGAGCGCCTGCGAGGCGGTGTTGCGGCTGCGGCGCACGCTGCGCCGGTCGACCCCGACGCCCAACTGCGCAGCGATCCCCTCGGCGATGTACTCCGCCTGGTTGTAGCCGCGCGACATCCGCTTGAACGGATGGAGCGGCAAAGGCACCACCACGTCGACATCATCGTAGAGACCGCTCCCGCGCAAAGAAGCCCCGTACCATTCGCCCAGCGCACGGGCCAAACGCCACGCGCCGCGGTACTTGAACGCATGGATCGCCCGACGCCAGCCGCTGCCATGAACGTAAAACAAAAATCCCGAAGCGCGCATCACGGGCACCCTGCCCCAGAACTTGCGCGACACCGGATTATCGGCTTCGGCCCAGAATCCGGTCAACGGGGCGGTCGCACGGCACAACGTACAGACGGCACGCTCGCCCCGGGTCAGCGAGCTGCCGCAAACGGGGCACACGGGCGGAAAAAAGAGCGCTGCCAAATCGCCCGCCAACTCATTGAGGATCGACATCGGGCACGACGGTTATGGTTCGGAACTCGGGATGCCGGGCGAACGCCTGCAACTCCTCGGTCAACAACCCGCGCGCCCGCAGCGACGAGGCGCCGCTCTCGATCTTGAGCAGCAGCCCCACGAGGTACTCGCCCCGGATGCGGTCGACGGGCGGCGGCGTAGGCCCCAACAGACGCCGTCCGAAGCGGGTACGCAACCGGGAAGCCAGCTCCGCAGCACCGCGCCGCAACAACTGCGGATCGCGATGCCGCAACGTCAGCGACGTAAGACGAGCATAAGGCGGATAGAAGAAGGCTTCGCGGTCGGCCAGCTGCGCCCGGGCCATGCCCTCGAAATCGCCGGCCGCCACCTGCCGGATCACGGGGTGTCCCGGCTCGGCGGTCTGGATCACCACCTCGCCCCCCTGCGCCCTGCGCCCTGCGCGTCCGGCGACCTGCATCATCAACTGGAAAGCCCGCTCGCCGGCCCGGAAGTCGGGGTTGTTCAACAAGTTGTCGGCATTGAGAATCCCGACCAGCGACACGCCCTCGAAATCGAACCCCTTGGTGATCATCTGCGTGCCGACCAGAATATCGGCCTCGTGGCGCGCGAACCCTGCGACAATGGCGTCGAAAGCCCGCTGCGAAGTCACCGTATCGCGATCGAGACGCGCCACGCGGGCCTCGGGAAAGATGCGGACGATCTCCTCCTCGATCTTCTCGGTGCCGAAACCCATCGGCACGACGTCGGTCACCTTGCACGAAGGACACTTCGCAGGCACCGGCTCGGCATGGCCGCAATAGTGGCAGACCAGACGCCCGCCGGCCTTGTGGTAGGTCAGCGTGACGTTGCAGTCGGGACAGCGGGCCGTCCATCCGCACTCCGTGCACTCGACATAGGGCGAAAAGCCGCGCCGGTTCTGGAACAACATCGTCTGCTCGCCCCGGTCGAGACGTTCGCCGATCTTATCCAGAAGCAATTTGTTGAAGTGGGCGTGCCGCTCGCCGCGCCGCGCCGCCCGCAACGTATCGGAGACCAAAATTTCGGGCATCCGGGCCTCGCCGTAACGCTCGGTGAGCGACGCGGAGCCATATTTGCCCCCGGCGGCGTTGAGCCATGTTTCGAGCGAAGGCGTGGCGCTGCCCAGCAACGTCCGCCCGCCGAACAGCCCGGCCATCACCGCGGCGCAGTCGCGGGCGTTGTAACGCGGCGCCGGCTCGGCCTGCTTGTAACTGGCGTCGTGCTCCTCGTCGACGACGATCAATCGCAGATGCTTCAACGGCAGAAATATCGACGACCGCACCCCCACCACGAACTCGCCCCCCTCGGAACGGTTGAGCCGCAGGTAGGTTTCCGACCGCTGCCGGTCGGTCAAACGCGAATGGTAGGCCGTCACGCGGCTGCCGAAGATGCGCTCCATGCGCTCGATGAGCTGGGCCGTGAGGGCGATTTCGGGCACCAGCAACAACACGTCGCCGCCCTGCGCCAACGCTTCGGCTATAAGATGGATGTAGATTTCGGTCTTGCCCGACGAAGTGACCCCGTGCAACAAGGCGGTTCGTGTTCCGGCCTCGAATTGCCGGCGCAGCTCGTCGAGCGCCGCCTGCTGGTGGCCGCTCAACTGGGGCAGCCGGAAAACGGCGGCATCCCGCTCGACGGTGCGTTCGTGCTCGACGATCCGGACGTGGCCCTTGCGCTCCAGCGCATGCAACACCGTCAGGTCGGCCTGCAACAACCGCCGCGGCACCTCGCCTGCGGGAAGTCCGCCCTCCCGACCAGACGAAGCCAATTCGAGCAACGCCTCGTACTGCTTGGGCGCCCGACGGGACAATGTCTCGAACGTCTCATGCAAATGATCTTCGTCGTACAACTGCGGCGCCAACGAAACATAACGCTCCGTACGGGGCCGGAACTCCTCCTGGGCCAGCAACTCGGCGCTGTCGGCCGAAGGCTTCATCAAAGCGGGCAACGCAGCACGCATGACCTCGCCGAGCGAACACATGTAATAGGAAGCGATCCACTCCCACAACTTCATTTGCACCGGAGCGAGCAGGGGCCGGTCGTAGAGCACCCGCTCCACAGACTTGATCCGCTTGAAGTCGGGCCGCCGGTCGTGCACGCGCCACACGATGCCCGCATAGAACCTGCGCGGGCCGAACTGCACCGCAACGGCGCAACCCGCCGCCAACTCCATCCCCTCCGGAACAGCGAAGGTGTAGGCCGGCTGCGCCAGAGGCAGCACGATGTCGGCGTAGCGCTCCATCTACATCTTGGGAAGGGCCTGGAAACCCTGGCCGTAGACGCCCGCCACGGAGCCGATGGACATGAAAGCGGCCGGATCGACCGACTTGACGACCTTGAGCACCTTCGATGTCTCGCGCTTGCGGCACACGACGACCACGACCTTCATCGGCTCGTGCGTATAACCGCCCATGCCGTCGAGCAGCGTCACGCCGCGATGCGCATCCTCCAGGATCGCCTTGGTGATCTCCTCGTACTTGTGGCTCATGATGAGCACCTGATTGGACTGCTGGTTGCCCGACATGATCATGTCGACCGTATAGCCGAACACAGCTGTGAGGATGTAACCGTAGACCACGGTATTGAGCGTCGAACCGACGAGCAGCGACGAACCGATGATCATGAAATCGGAGCACATGACGATGTTGCCGTAGCGCACCGTGCGATATTTGTTGATGATCATCGCCACGATGTCCACGCCGCCGGTCGAACCGCCCTGCTTGAAGCAGATGGCCACGCCGATGCCGGCCAAAATACCGCCCAGAATGACCAACAAAATATTCTCCATGCCGACGAACAATCCTTCTGCGGGCAACAGCCACTCCCAGAAATTCATGGCCACGGAGATCATGATGATCGAAAAGACGGTCTTGATGCCGAATTTCCAGCCGACGATGAACCCGGCGACGAGCAACAACACGGCATTGATGTAAAACACCATGTCGCCGATGCTGACCTCCCAGCCGAAAAGCTGGCCGACGGCCTTGCAGAGCACCAGCGAAAGACCTGCCGCACCGCCGCCCATGCCGTCGGCGGGCAAGATGCAGCCGATCCAGCCGAACGCATAGAGGAACATGCCGACACTCATCAGAAAATATTCCTTGACAACGGCAAGGACTCGGGATAACGACAAGGTAATGGTCATGGCACAAGGGATTATGGTCAGGACAAATGTATAAAAAAAATCGTCAAGATATACCCTGCCGAGACACTTCGAAAACGAATAATGAACCGGAACCCCTGGAAACCCGCGAAAAACGGCGGCCGCCCGACTCTCCGGCTCCCGCTGCGGCCCGATCAACCTCCCGTTCGGAACTCCGCTTTCGACAGCGAAGCATCATAAAGTTCGCCCTGCCAGGCATCCAGCTCCTGCAGTCTCGCTTCGAGCATGGCCCACAACCGTTCGTTGCGCACCAGACCCCAGTTGGGGCCGTAGTGGTAACGCGGCGGCGCCTCGGAGGCGAACCGCTCGACGACCAGCGAAGGGCGCAGCCGGCGCAAAATAGCCGCGAAGAGATCGATGTAGCGATCGAGCGGCCAAAAACGGAATTTCGCCGGATCGGCGTCGTACTCGTCCGCCATGGCCGTGCCGCGGAAGACCTGCAACTGGTGGAACTTTACCGTAGTAAGGGGCAGCGCATTGATCCGGTCGGTCTGCGCAAGCAACATCTCCTCGCTCTCGCCCGGAAGCCCCAGGATGAAATGGGCGCCGACATGCAACCCTCGTGCGGCGGTCATCCTCACGGCCCGCTCGGCCGCGGCGAAGTCGTGGCCGCGGTTCACGGCACGCAAGGTCGCATCGCAGGTCGACTCGATGCCATACTCGATGGCCACATAATGATGCTGCGCCAAGGCGGCGAAATAATCGAGTTTCTTCTCGTCGACGCAATCGGGCCGCGTGCCGACGACGATCCCGGCCACCTCCGGACGGGCCAACGCCTCGCCGTAGAGCGCCCGCAACCGGTCGAGCGGCGCATAGGTGTTGGAAAACGACTGAAAATAAACCAGATAACGCGACGCTTCGCGATAACGCCGCCTATGAAACTCGATCCCCTCGTCGATCTGCTGCCCGACGCTCTTCGAAGGGCAACAATAAGAGGGGGTGAACGCTCCGTTGTTGCAGAACGTACACCCACCCTGGGCTATCGTGCCGTCGCGGTTGGGACATGTGAAGCCGGCATCTACCGAGAGCTTCTGCACCCGGCCGCCGAACAACCGGCGAAAATACCCGGCATAGGAATTATACCGCCGCGAATCGCCCCAAACGTACATGCTGTCCGAACTCATGCTTCCGATCCTCCGCCTGGCCCGCGCCGATGCAGGCATGCGGCGGCCTGCCCGTCGGCAAGGGGTGCGCCGCAGCCGCAAGCCATGGCGTCAAAACGTCCAGGCACTCTTGTCCAGAACCGCCTTAGGAGCCTGCGGCACATGCTCGAAGAACTTCATGCCGGTCGTAGCTTCGATCTCGGCGACCGAAGTCATGACCGACGACAACGTTGTTCCGGTATAAGCCCGGTTTTCGAGCCAGAAGCCCACGCACTGCAACTCGTCGGCATCGAGTTCGTAGAGCGGCTTGCCCGTATTGCCGGCCTTGGAACGGATCATGACCTTGTAGAAATTCGTCGGGACGCAGACCGTATTCTGCGGCGTGGCATTGTCCAGACATGTCACGTCGGTATTGGCAAAGTAAGACCCCGTAACCACGAAAAGCGTATCGGCGCACACGTTGTTCCAAGTGCGGTCTTCGAGCGTCGACCAGATGCCCGAATTGAAGTTGGTCTGCTTCTGGGGCGTCATGTTGGTAACGTAGAACGTCTGCTCGTTCATGCCGACGCTGCCCGTGCGGTCGTTCGACGCAAGCATGTGGCCGCGCGAATAATCGAGTTCGCGGGGCTTGTAAGACCCCGAAACCAGATAAGGCTGCACCGACTTGGGAACGATGGGATCGAACGCCCATTTGTCGGTACGCTTGGTGGAACCCTTGTAACTTGCATGGATCGGATAAGCCACCCACATGGCGCACTTCATGGCGTTGCTGTAACATACGGTGTAACTGCGCAAGTTGTTCTCGAACACGCCCGAAGCGGTCGTAAAAGCGGGGCAAATGTGGGTCGCATAATAAAGATCGGCACCGGAGGCCTTGACAGGCAGCTCGGGCCAACCGGAATAAGCGCCCGGCCGGGGGGGGGTCGGATCGTCCGGATCGGGTTTGTCCGGATTATCCGGATCGGGATTGTCGGGATCGGGATTGTCGGGGTTGTCGGGGTTCTCCGGATCGGCCGGCTCCACGCTGGCTTCGCCGGTATCGAAGACGGCCGGCTGGCCGATCATCCGCTGGCCGCTCAACTCGACGAAAGCGTAGATCATATAACGCGTCCGGGGTGTTAGCCCCGTGATCCGGCAACGCAGGATCGTACCCTCGGCCACGGGATCGGTCACCGTGACCGACACCGCATCGCCGCCCGACACGGGCAGGCAGACGAAGCCGCTCCGGCCCGCCGACAACACGCCCTCGCCCACCAACGCCAGGCACCGGACATCGACGTTCGTCCCGTCGACGGTGACTTCGGGCTGCCGGAACCACAGACTGTCGCTGCCGGACTTATCTTCATCGGAACAAGCAATGACCGTCATAGCGAAACAGTACATTGCAAACACAAATATTTTCCTCATAAAACTCGGATTTGTCTCTCTCCTAATGTTATTCTCTGTTTTTCGAATCCATCCAGATGGTCGCCGGGCCGTCGTTGACCAGCGACACCTGCATGTCGGCGCCGAAACGGCCGGTCGGCACCTTCCGCCCGAGCAACTCTTCGACCCGGCGCACGAACGACTCGTACAAGGGCTTCGATATCGCCTCGGGTGCGGCCCTGACATACGACGGGCGGTTGCCCTTGCGCGTGGAGGCCATCAGCGTGAACTGACTCACAACCAGCACCTCGCCGCCGATCTGCCCCACATCGAGGTTCATCACGCCCTCCTGGTCGCTGAAGATCCGCAGCCGCACGACCTTGCCGGCGAGGTATTCGGCATCCTCGGGTGCATCGTCCGTACCCACGCCCACCAGCACCAGCAACCCCGCGCCTATTTCGGCGCAGCGCACGCCGCCGATGTCGACCGAGGCGCTACGTACTCTTTGGACAAGCAGACGCACGGCTACAAAGTTTCAAAACAAGCCCACAAATTATCGCCCGACGGCACGGGTGCCGTGGCCTCCACGGGTTCGCGGCGCACGGGATGCTCGAAAGCCACGCAACGCGAATGCAACGAGATGCCGCCCCCGGGCAACGAACGCCGGGCGCCGTACTTCAAGTCTCCGCGGATCGGACATCCGACATGCGACAACTGGGCGCGTATCTGATGATGACGCCCGGTCAACAATTCGACCTCGACGAGCGTATAATGGGTTCCGGCCCCGATCATCCGATATTTCAACCGGGCCTCCTTGGCCTCGGGACGCGGCGCATCGAAAGCCTTCGAACGGTTGGTGCGCCCGTCGCGGAGAATATAATGACGCAACTCGCCGCACTCCTCCGCAGGCCGGTTCTCGGTGAGGGCCCAATAGACCTTGCGGATGCGCCCCTCGCGGATCATCTCGTTGAGCCGCACGAGCGCTTTCGAAGTCTTGGCGAACAACACGGCGCCGCTCACGGGGCGGTCGATGCGATGCACCACGCCCAGGAAGACGTCGCCGGGCTTGGCGTCGCGCACCTTGATGTAAGCCTTGATCTGATCTTCGAGGGCGCTTTCGCCCGACGGATCGGGCTGCACCAGATCGCCGCAATGCTTGTTGACGATCAACAGATGGTTGTCTTCATACAAAATGTCGTCGGGCGAAAACATGGGCTAAAGAATGAAAGTGAAAGGAAGCAGCAAAGAAGCCGATCCGACCGCGCTCGCTGTGCCGCCGCCACACATGATGACCCGCATGGGGCTACCCTGGCGACGCTCGACGTCGACCATAACCTGGCGGCACTGCCCGCACGGGTAGCACTCGCGCTCGGAAGGGTCCGAAGCGATGGCCAGCGTCTCGACGGGATCGTCGGCATAGTTGGCCTGGGCATAGAACAACAACGACCGCTCGGCGCACAACCCTGCCGGGAAAACCTCGCTCTCGATGTTGCTGCCGTGAAGAATACGGCCGCTGCGCAGACGGGCCGCGGCACCCACGCAAAACTTCGAATAAGGCGCATGGGCGTGGGTCGTGGCACGCCGGGCCTCCTCCGCCAACAGACGGTCGGCCTCCGGCAACGACCCGAGCGAATCGTAATGCTCGTAACTGAATCGATGTTCCTTTTCCATAGTTGAAGGAAGTAAGAAAACAAATATACAACAAAAAAATCGAATTCTCCAAACGCGGTGCCGAACCGCACGGAACGCCGGAAAACGCCGATCCAGAAATGCCGGCGGGAAAAATATCACCCGGAAAACATCGGTCGGGAAACATCGGTCGGGAAACACCTAATTATGGTTGCCGCCCCACGACCCGCGACCCGCACGCTGCATCCTGCATTCATCACTCCGCATCCGACCTCTCGGACTCTGCATCCTGCGCTCCGCCTCCCGGCCTTGCAACGACGAAGAGGACGCCGCCGGGGCATCCTCTCCATACTCCGGGCTGCCGGGCGACCGTTATTCGAGTACGAATTTGGTCTGCACGCTGTATTGCAGTTTGATGGTCTTGAAGTCGAGCGGTTCCTCCTCGGCAGCTTCTTCGACGCCTGCGGCATCCATCATCTTCATGCTCCGCACGGTCAACGTATTGTTATAATACGCAGGCATGATGTCGTTGTTCGAATCCCAGATATAGAAGCACTTGCCGATCGACTGTCCGAGCGCTTCGGCCAGCGTGCGGGCGCTCTGCTGCGCATTGCGGATGGCCTCGATGCGCACCTCCTCCTTGAGAGCGTCGATGCGCGAATGCGACACCTTGAGTATCGAGACATTCGAAATACCCAGGTTGTCGAGCGCCTGCCAGGCTTTCGACACTTCGGCGGCCGAGCCGAGCTGCAACTGGTATTTGGCCGTCGCCACCGAACTCTTCTTCTTGAAAAACTCGCTCGACAGGTTGGCCACCTTGAGCTGCTTCTCCACGTCGATGCCCTGGCGGCGGAGCGCCGCGATCATGTCGCGCTGCTGGCTCTCGACCGAAATCTTGCCTTTCGAATCGCGCTCGTTGATGACGATCGAAAGGTAGAATTCGTCGGGCACGATCTCCTTTTCGGCGCGTCCGTTGACCTGGATATAACTCGGAAAAGCCTCCTGCGTCTGTGCTGCGACAGGCAGCAACATCAGTGCTGCCGCAGCCAGTAAAATCATTCGTTTCATCTTTCTTTCGTTTTTAGGGATGTAGTTTGCAAATATAACGCCGCGAATATCGGTTCACTGCATCGGGCGTTCGGTAAAAAAACGGTTCCGATCACTTTTTATTGCCCTCCCGGTATTTCTTGATTTCCTTTTTCGTCATTTCGCGTTCCACGATTCCGGGAGTCTCCACGGCCGTGCGAATCATCTCCGTCTCCGGTTCGACGCCCCCTTCCGTCGGGGCGTTCGGTTTTCCGGTATTAACGGCGCACCAACTTCACGACGTTCTCCACATGGTGGGTGTGGGGGAACATATCGACGGGCTGGACGGCCTCGATGCGATAGGCACCGTCGAGCAACGCCAGATCGCGGGCCTGCGTGGCCGGGTTGCAACTCACATAGACGATCCGCTCGGGCGCGGCGCGCAGGATGACGTCGATCACCGGCTCGTCGACTCCGGCGCGCGGCGGATCGAGAATGATGACGTCGGGCCGGCCGTTGGCCTCGACGAACGCATCGTCGAGCACCTCCTTCATGTCGCCCGCATAGAACACCGTGTTTTCGATGCCGTTGATCGCCGAATTGACCTTCGCATCCTCGATCGCCTCGGGCACGTATTCGATTCCGACCACGCGGCGGCAATGACGCGCGCAGAAATTGGCGATGGTGCCCGTGCCGGTGTAGAGGTCGTAGAGCACGTCGCCGGGCTTCAGCGCAGCGAACGTCCGCGCCACCTTGTAGAGTTCGTAGGCCTGGGCCGAATTGGTCTGATAGAACGACTTAGGCCCGACCTTGAAATGCAGGCCCTCCATCTGCTCGACGATGTGGTCCTTGCCGCGGTAGCACACCGCATCGAGGTCGCCCGTCGAATCGTTGAACTTGGTGTTGACGACATAGAAAAGCGACGTGATTTGCGGAAATTCGGCGGCCAGATGATCCAGCAGCGCCTCGATTTTGGGCCGGTCGTCGGCGCCGAACACCGCGACGACCATTACCTCGCCCGTCGAAGCGGTGCGCACGACCAAGTTGCGCATCAACCCCTCGTGCGTGCGGGCATTGTGGAACGTATAGCCGTGCTCCAGGCAGAAACGCTTGGTTTCGAGCCGGATGGCGTTCGACGGCTCGGGCTGCAACCAACATTTGCGGATGTCGAGCACCTTGTCGAACATCGAGGGGATGTGGAACCCTAAGGCAGGTTCGGCGTCGATGTCGCCGCCTGCGGCCACCTCCTCGCGCGTGAGCCAACGCCGGTCGGCGAAGGTGAATTCGAGTTTGTTGCGGTAGAACTGCGTATGCTCCGACCCCAGACACGGGGCGATTTCGGGCAACTCGACCTTGCCGATGCGCGCGAGCTGATCGCGCACCTGATCGGTCTTCAGACGCAGCTGCTCCTCATAGGGCAGGTTCTGCCACTTGCAACCGCCGCAGACCCCGAAGTGCTCGCAGAAAGGCTCGGCCCGCAGGGGCGACTTGCGCAGATAACGGACAACGTATCCCTCCATGAAACGGCGCCGCTTAAGACGGATCTGTACGTCGACCACATCGCCCGGAACGGTCATCGGAACGAAGACCACCTGCTCGTTCCAACGCCCCATGGCCTTGCCCTCGGCGGCCAGGGTCGTTATTTCAAGCCCTTCGATCAAAGGGTAATTCGCTTTTTTTCGTGCCATAGTATTCAAGATAAAAGACGACCCGCAGCAACAACAAGCGGGCGCTTCCGAACTTTCGTTCGGTTCTCAATTCTTCGTTTTCAACTTCTGCCTTACGCCGCCCAGCCAGAAACCCAGCGCGAACGGCCCGCCGATCAACACGGCCAATGCCAAGACAACGTAGAACAACACCCTGCCGACGATCCCGGGCACGGCATCCATCGTCGAAGCCAACAACTCCTCGGCCGTGCGGCGCAACTGCCCCACCAAAGCCTGGCGCTCCTGCGTAACGTACCCCTGCAAGGCCTCGCGCTGACGCCCGAAGTCGACGAACGCATTGTCGACCAAGGTATTCATCGTGTCGACCAACTGCGCCACCTCGCTGTTCAGCCCCGTCATGATGCGATCCGAAATCTCCGGCATGTGCTCGGCCACGAGCACCAGACGTCCGAAGTCGCGCTCCAGCGAATCGAGCTGCGCCCCCAGCTGCACGTGCAGGCTGTCCTGCCGCAACTCCATTTCCAGCATCTCTTTCGACCAGCCGACGCTGTTGGCCAACTGGTGGGTCTGGCCGCTCAAACGGTCGTTGACATCGGCGATCACCTCGGCGATGGTGCCGGTCGTATGGTCCGCCTCGACGCCCTGCTCGCGCAGGAACTCGATCCAGGCAAGCGTGGTGTTGGCCGGCTCGACGCCCTGCTCGGTGAGGGGATGCTCCTGCACGAACCGATCGACGAACCGCGCCATCAACTCGTAGCGCTCCCCGGTCAGCGCCTGCCGGGCCAGCCGGTCGATGCGCCCGTCGAGCCGTGCAGCCGTGGCACGCGCCAGACCGCTCTGCGCCCCGAAAAGCAACGAATCGGGCATGGCGGCGAATCCCTCGTCCATGCGCCGGCAAAGAATCCACATATCGGCGAGCGCCACGTCGGGAATGCTCTGCATGGCAGCCGAAACGCCAGCGCGGGTAGCGCGGATCTTCCACCTCACGGCCGCCAGCCGGATTGCCAGCTCGGGCGCCGCCTCGACGATCGAATCGGCCGCACGGGCCACCTCCGACGAGAAATCGTAGTAGAACCCGCGGGTCAGCAGCCGGGTTTCGGCATCGCGCCGGGGCAGCGGATCGCCCGACGAGACCGAGACCTTCAAAAGCGAACAACTTGCGAAAGCCGCCGCCGCAAAGAACAACACCAAAAAACGCTTCATGGCAAAATCGATACGGTTTGCGGGGCTAAAGATAGGCATAATCCGCAAAAAAAACACGAAGCGGAAGAAAAGCAATATTGCCTGATCGCGAAATAAATCGGACATTCGACGAAATTTTCAGTATCTTCGCATCCGGAAACGGGCACTCCGGCAACGAATCCGCCCCTGCCCGATCCGCGACCGAACATCAACTCAAAAAAATATTCCTATGTTAAGCAAAAAACTGCACGAGGCGATCAACGCACAGATCAACGCCGAATTCTGGTCGGCCTACCTCTACCTTTCGATGTCGCTCGACGCCGAGAACAAGGGTCTCAAGGGCGTAGCCAACTGGTTCTACATCCAGTTCCGCGAGGAGCAGGACCATGCCCGCATCTTCATGAACTACCTCCTTTCGCGCGACGCCGAAGTCACGCTGCTGCCCATCGCCGAAGTGCCCGCCACGTGGGCCTCGCCGCTGGAGATGTTCAAGCAGACGCTGGAGCATGAAAAGAAAGTCACCGCGATGATCCACAACCTGGCCGCCATCGCTGCCGAAGACAAGGACTTCGCATCGTCGAACAAACTCGTATGGTTCATCGACGAACAGATCGAGGAGGAAGAGAACGCCCGCGGCATGATCCAATCGTTCGAAGCCGTAGAGAACAACAAATTCGGGCTTTACATGCTCGACAAAGAACTGGCATCCCGCGTTTATTCGGTGCCCTCGCCGCTGGCAACGGCAGAATAAGAAATCACAGAAGACGATTCCCGTCCTGCCCTACCGTCCGGCCTGCGAAAGGTCGGACGTTTTTTATGGGGAATCCAAATACGATGAATTTATAGGCTCCTTACCTTTCTATTTTATAATCGATTCCTGCCTGCCGGGCCTGCGCATGCTGGTACTCGCGGCGGATGCGGTAGAGAGACCCCTCTTTCAACAGCCGTGCCCCGGTCTGGTGGTAACGGAACGGGATGCCGGCATCGACACACTGCCGCCGGATCGAAAGCACCCAATCGTAGTCACACACGCGGGCCTCCGGCCCCGACTCGCCGCCCACGGAGACCTCCCCGACCGCCGGCGAGAGCCAGGGCGTCAACTCCAACGGCCCGAGCAGCGGAGCGCACACGATCGCCCGGCGGCGGATCGGGAGGTCGAGGAACACGGGCAGACGCCGCTCGGCCTCGGCCTGGTTCTCCACCGTACAGCCGACGATGACGTTTTCATATCCCGCACCCCAATCCGGCGGCAGCGCATCGCCGAGCCGCTCGATCCGCTTGGTGAAAAACATGAACCGCAGGTCGCGGCGCAGGCGCATCATCGCCCACGCCTCGGCACGCCACGGATCGGCATCCTCCAGCAAAAAATCCGACGTGAAACACGCATAGACCATTTCGCCGCCGGGAATCTTGAACCGGCCGTCGCGCCTGCGGCGCACGGGCAGGTCGAAAGCGGCGGTTTTCCGCGCCCGGGTGCTGTCCAGCGCATGCTGCTCGTCCTGCCGGTAGACATAGCAGTGGCGACATCCCTCGCTGATCTTGCGGCAGCCATGCCACGGGTTCCACGATACGGACATAGAGGGTCTGGGAAGATTACAACTCCATCCTCAACCGCACCAGATCGCGGCATGTTTCGCCCGCCTCGACGATGGGCGCAGGATAGTATTTCGGAAAATAATCGCGCTCGATCTCCACAGGCTCGAACCCGAACGAACGATAGAGGTGCAGCGGGCCTGCTTCGACGTTGCCCGTAGCTATTTCGATGCGGCGGTGCCCCGCCTCCCGGGCCACGCGCAACGCATGGAAGATCAGATCGGAGCCGATCCCGCGGCGCTGGAAAGCAGGGTCGACCGCCAGATTGACGATCTCGACCGTGAACGGATGGGTGCGCACGAGCATGCACACCCCTACGGTGCGCCCCTCGGCTACGGCCACGTAACAATCGCTGCGGTCGATGTAATCGGCCACCGATTCGGGCGACTCGTCGCCCAAAAGAAGCAGTTCCCACGGCGGGGTGTCGGTTTTGAAGATTGCGGTTTCCATAGGATCAGAACAACGAGACGATTCCCTCATAAGAAAGCAGGATCGATGCGTAGCGCAGGGCTTTGCCGACCAACATCGCACCGCACACGACCCACGGATTGGCACGCATGAGACCCAGGACGACGGCGATCGCCTCGCCGATGAGGGGCAGAAACCCGAAGAAGCCCATCGCGGCACCCCGTCCGGCCAGAAATTTCCGTGCCCGGGCCAGCTGGCGCGTGCTCACGCCCAGCTTCGCGATCCACTCCCGACGGCCCAGCGTGCCGATCCAGTAACAAGTCATGCCCCCGAGCGTGTTGCCAGCCGAAGCAGCGGCTAAGCACCCCACCGGATCGGCTCCCATGCCGAGCAGCACCGCCATGACGGCTTCGGAGCTGAACGGCAGGATGCTCCCGGCGACGAACGCCGCAAGAAAAAGGCCCCAATAGCCCCAGTCGGCCAATATTTGCGAAAAAGCATCCATGACGGCATCGGCCCCAGACGGGCGGCCGTCGGCAAAATTACTTTTTTTACCCGAAACCCCATCGGCCCGGAATCGAAAAAACAAAAAATAGCCACCCCTTCGCACAATAAATTCGGAAACCGAAACGTATATATTCAAATAGGTTGCACCGCAGATACTCTGTCGCGGCATAATCAAGCCAACGCTTGCTTCTGCTCTCGACTTTTCATATCTTTGAGGCGTCATCCGCATCTTCCGTGCCCCGGAACAGGCATTGGAAGACGACTATAAAAGAAGAGTCATGGCAAACCAAGAAAAAGAAATACGGCCCGAGAAGCTGTTGCTGCAAACCTACGCATCCTACTTGCGCCGTTTCTGGCACGCATGCGCCGCCCTGATCGGCAAGCTGTCGCGCCGCACCCGCCGCTGGATCGCGGGCCTGCTCTGCTTCGCGGCACTCGCGGCAGCGGCAGTGGTTTTCGTGCTGCGCTCGCGGCCCGTTCCCGAAATGCTGCCCGTGGTGGAGGTCGAACCGGTCACGACACAGAACGTCAACATCTACGGCGAATACGTGGGCCGCATACGCGCCCAACAATTCGTCGAAATCCGCGCCCGCGTGGAGGGCTACCTCGAACGGATGCTCTTTGCCGAAGGCACCTATATTGAAAAGGGGCAGACGCTGTTCATCATCGACCCGCAACTCTACCGCGCCCGGGCCAACCGCGCAAAAGCCCAGCTGAACAAAGCCAAGGCACAAGCATTGAAAGCACAACGCGACCTGAACCGCATTCGCCCCCTCTACGAACAGAACGCCGCCAGCCAACTCGACCTGGACAACGCCGTGGCCGCCTACGAGAGCGCCGCGGCCGACGTGGTGGTGTGCGAAGCCGACCTGACGCAGGCGGAACTTACGCTGGGCTACACCACCGTGCGGTCGCCGGTTTCGGGCTACATCTCCGAGCGCAACGCCGACATCGGCGCGCTGGTCGGGCCGGGCGGGCAGTCGCTGCTGGCGACCGTGGTCAAGAGCGACACGGTGCGCATCGACTTCAGCATGACGTCGCTCGAATACCTGCGCTCGAAAGCCCGCAACGTCAACCTCGGGCACCGCGACACCACGCGCACGTGGGATCCCTACATCACGGTCACGCTGGCCGACGGCTCGACCTATCCGCTGCGCGGTCTGGTCGACTTCGCCGATCCGCAGATCGACCCCAAGACGGGAACCTTCTCCGTGCGGGCCGAAATGCCCAACCCCGACCATATTCTTTTGCCCGGGCAGTTCACGCGCGTCAAACTGCTGATGGACGTGCGCGAAGATGCGGTCGTCGTACCGACGAAAGCCCTGGTAATAGAGAACGGCGGAGCCTACATATATGTCGTGCGAGCAGACGAAGTAGTCGAAAAACGATTCGTCGAAACCGGCCCCGAAATCGGCAACAACACCATCGTCGAACGCGGTCTGGCGCCCGCAGAATGGATCGTCGTCGAAGGGTTCCATAAACTCTCGCACGGCATGAAGGTCGAACCGACCTCGAAAAACGCGCCGACGGTCGGCAACACGGACTCCGCACAACCGGCCGACAATCCCTCTGTATCCGAGAATTCCCCCGTGTCCGACACGACGGCTATATCCACCGCTTCTTCCGGCTCGGGAAATCCTCCGGCTTGCGAAAACTCTTCCGGTTCGGAGACTTCCTCCATGCCCCATGCCGCCCCGGAGGAGGCGCAGCGATGAAAAACAACTTCTTCCTCGACCACCCCGTCTTCTCGACGGTGCTGTCGATCGTCATCGTCATCGTCGGTGCGATCGGCCTGACGCTGCTGCCCATCGACCAGTATCCGCAGATCGTGCCGCCCGTGGTGCGCGTGGCCGCCTCCTATCCGGGCGCCGACGCGCAGACCGTCACGCAGGCCGTGGCCACGCCGATCGAACAGGAACTCAACGGCACGCCGGGCATGATCTACATGGAATCGTCGAGTTCCAATTCGGGGCTTCTCCGCAACTGTAACTTTCGACATCTCGACCGACCCCGACCTGGCCGCCGTGGAGATCCAGAACCGGGTAAAGAAGGCCGAATCGCGATTGCCGGCCGAGGTGGTGCAGAACGGCATCACGGTCGAAAAGCAGGCGGCCAGCAAGCTGATGACCATAGCGCTGCTCTCCTCCGACCCGAAATTCGACGAAATCTACCTCTCGAACTACGCGACGCTCAATGTCCTCGACCTGCTGCGCCGCGTGCCGGGCGTGGGCAGCGTCTCGAACGTGGGCAGCCGCTACTACGCCATGCGCGTCTGGGTGCAGCCCGACAAGCTAGCCGATCTGGGACTGACGGTCAAGGACTTGCAGTCCGTGCTGAAGGATCAGAACCGCGAATCGGCCGCCGGCGTGCTGGGCGAGGCCCCGATCGCAGGAGTCGACATCACCATACCGATCACGGCGCAGGGGCGCCTCTCGTCGGTCGATGAATTCGAACAAGTCGTCGTACGGGCCAACCCCGACGGCTCGATCATCCGGCTGAAAGACGTGGCGCGCATCTCGCTCGAAGCCTCGTCGTACTCGACCGAAAGCGGCATCGACGGCGGAAACGCCGCCGTGCTGAACATCAACATGCTGCCCGGAGCCAACGCCATGGAGGTCGCCGAGCGGGTCAAGGAGACCATGGAGGAGATCGGCCGCAACTTCCCCGAAGGCATCCGCTATGCCATCCCGTTCGACATGACCACCTACATTGCGGCTTCGATCCATCATGTCTACCGCACTTTGTTCGAAGCGCTGCTGCTGGTGATCCTGGTCGTTTTCCTTTCGCTGCAAAGCTGGCGCGCGACGCTCATCCCCGTCGTGGCGGTGCCGATCTCGCTCATCGGCACGTTCGGCGTGATGCTCGCCTGCGGATTCTCGCTCAACATGCTGACGCTGCTGGGGCTGATCCTGGCCATCGGCATCGTGGTCGACGACGCCATCGTGGTGGTCGAGAACGTCGACCGCATCATGCACGAGGAGGGACTCTCGCCCTACGAAGCGACGAAAAAAGCCATGAGCAACCTGAGCGGCGCCCTGATCGCCATGTCGCTGGTGTTGTGCGCCGTCTTCGTGCCGGTCAGCTTCCTGCCCGGCATCACGGGACAGCTCTACCGCCAGTTCACGATCACGATCGCCGTGTCGGTCATCATCTCGACCGTCGTGGCCCTGACGCTCAGCCCCGTGATGTGCTCGCTGTTCCTCAAGCCCGACGACGGCAAGCCCAAGAACCGCTTCTTCCGTTCGATCAACTTCGGCCTGACCGTAGGCAACCGGTTCTACGGCCGGCTGGTCGAGAAGACGCTCCGCAATTCGCGCCGGATGTTCGCCGCATTCGGCATCGCGCTGGTCGGCATCTGGCTGATGAACGAACTGGTGCCCCGGAGCTTCATGCCCAAGGAAGACCAAGGCTACTTTACCGTGGAACTCGAACTGCCCGAGGGTGCGACCATCGAACGGACACGCGCGGTTACCGAACGGGCAATGGCGTTCTTGCAATCCGATCCCGATGTGGAACATGTGCTCAACGTCACGGGATCGAGTCCCCGCGTAGGTTCGAACCAGGCGCGCAGCCAGCTGACGGTGATCCTCAAGCCGTGGGACGAACGTACTTCGGAGGGTATTTCTGCTGTTATGGAACGCACGCGCCGCGAACTGGCGCGCTACCCCGAATCGAAAGTCTACCTCTCGACCCCGGCGATCATCCCGGGACTGGGCACGTCGGGCGGCTTCGAAATGGTGCTCGAAGCCCGCGGCGACGCCACCTACGCCGATCTGCAACGGGCCGTCGACACCCTGATGCGCTACGCCGCCGAACGGCCCGAACTGGCGGGCCTCTCGACCTCGATGCAGAACAACATCCCGCAGCTCTACTACGATGTCGACCGCGACAAGGCCCGCCTGCAAGGCGTTCCCATGTCGGACATCTTCTCGACGATGAAAGCCTTCACGGGATCGCTCTACGTCAACGACTTCAACATGTTCAACCGCATCTACCGCGTCTACATCCAAGCCGAAGCCCCCTACCGGGCCTACCGCGACAACCTGCGGCTCTTCTTCGTGCGCGGCGCCGACGGCGCGATGATCCCCGTCACGGCGCTCGGCACGACGCACTACACCACGGGTGCCGGAACGATCAAGCGGTTCAACATGTTCTATGCGGCCCCCATCACGGGCGAGGCGGCCCCCGGATACAGCTCGGGGCAGGCCATGCGGGCACTGGAGCGCATCGTACGCGAGCATCTGCCCGAAAACATCGGCATCGAATGGAGCGGACTCTCCTACCAAGAGAAGCACGAAAGCGGCAACACGGGGCTGGTACTCGCCTTGGCGCTGCTGTTCGTCTTTCTGTTCCTCGCCGCACAATACGAGAGCTGGTCAGTGCCCATCGCCGTGATCCTCTCGCTGCCCATCGCCGGGCTGGGCGCCTACATCGGCATCTGGCTCTGCGGACTGGAGAACAACATCTATTTCCAGATCGGCCTGGTGATGCTGGTGGGTCTGGTCGCCAAGAACGCCATCCTGATCGTAGAATTCGCCAAGGAGGAGGTCGAAAAGGGACGCGACGCCGTGGCGGCGGCCCTCACGGCCATGCACCTGCGCTTCCGCCCGATCGTCATGACGTCGCTCTCGTTCATCCTCGGACTGCTGCCCCTGGTGTTCGCCTCGGGGCCGGGTTCGGCCAGCCGTCAGGGCATCGGCACGGGCGTCTTCTTCGGCATGCTGGTTGCCATTGCCGTAGGCATCATCTTCGTACCCTTCTTCTTCGTATGGGTGTACAGATTGAAAGAAAAAATGAAACGATGAAACAGATACGTTCGATCATCTTCGCAGCACTCGCCGCGCCGCTTTTCTACGCTTGCTCGGCCGTGCGCCACTGCCAGGCTCCCGAGCTAAACCTCCCGGAGTCCATCGTTCCCGGGGCTGTCGACACGCTCACCCTGTCCGACGTGGAATGGTGGCGGTTCTATGGCGACAGCACCTTGTGCGGCATCATCCGCCGCACGCTCGAAAGCAACCGCAACATCCGTGCTGCCACCGCACGCATCGAACAAATGCGCGAACTGTACCGCATCCGGAAAGCCGACCGCCTGCCGAACCTGGGCCTCAACGCACTGGCCGACCACGAAACCAACGACTACGCCGGAGAAACGCCCGTACGCGACCCGGAATTCGGACTGAAGGCAACCCTCAGCTGGGAACTCGACCTGTGGGGCAACCTGCGCTGGGCCAAACGCAAGGGCGAAGCCGAATGGCTGGCCTCGGTGGAAGACGAACGCGCCATGCGGATGACGCTCATCGCCGAAGCGGCTGCCGCCTATTTCCGCCTTGTCGCTCTGGACAACGAACTCTCCATCGTACGCCGCACGCTGGAGACGCGCCGCGAGGGAGCCGCCAAAGCGAAACTGCGTTTCGAAGGAGGCCTGACCTCCGAAATCGTCTACCAACAAGCGCAGGTGGAGTATGCCACCACGGCGACGCTCATCCCCGATCTGGAAAACCGCATCGAAATTACGGAAAACGCACTATGCCTGCTGATGGGAACTTATCCCGGAGAGAAGATTCTCCGCAATGGGACCGATGCGATCGCACTGGCTCCCGACTCGCTGCCCGTGGGACTTCCGTCGCAGCTGCTGCAACGCCGCCCCGACATACGGGCAGCCGAACAGCAACTCCGTGCGGCTATGGGTGCGGTCGGCGTGGCCTATGCCGACCGGTTTCCGCGGCTGACCTTCACCTTGCAGGGCGGATGGGAGAACGACGCGCTGAAAGGGTTCTTCCGCTCGCCGTTTTCCTATGTTGCGGGCCAGCTCGCAGCACCGCTGTTCGGATTCGGACGCAAGAAAGCGCGTTACAAGGCCGCCCTGGCTGCCTACGAGCAAAGCCGTTTCGGTTATGAACAAAAGGTTCTGGAGGCATTCAAAGAGACCGACGACGCGGTGTCGACCTACCGCAACGTCCGCCAGACCACGGTGCTGAAGACCCACTCGCGCAATGCGGCCCGCAAGTATGTCGAACTGGCCGAACTGCAATATCGCACCGGCAGCATCAACTACATCGACGTGCTGGACGCCCAACGTCGCTACTTCGATGCCCAAATCGGTTTGAGCAACGCCGTACGCGACGAGAATCTCGCTTTGGTACAGCTCTACAAGGCACTCGGCGGCGGCTGGCAACAACCGACAAAATAAGACCGGGCCGCCGCAAAGAAAAACAGCAGGGAATCTCACGATTGCCTGCTGCCCCCGGAGGTTGCCCTCCTAAAACTACTAACCCAAACTTAAATAAATGAAGAAACCTCACTGCGGTTGCTGATCCGCAGTTGACATAACAAATAACAAAGCCCGTGCCAAACGGGGATCAACGGCTACAAAATCGCCGGAAACACCATTTCGCGACACTTTTGTGCCTGAAATCGGGATCAAAGCAGGAAAAGGACGGGCCAAGCCCCAAAAGAGAGAGCCGGAAAGGGGTGGCCGGCAAGAGAGAAATCCAACAAAAAATGTTTCCGGGGAAACGATCGGACGACCGACCGCCGGGCCTCAAAGATCGATCGGTTCCGAATCTTTTCGGGCGACCTCTGCGTCCGCCAAAACTTCGTAGACATTCTTCGAACGAACGCTGTAACGGGTCCAATCATTGAAATTGCAATAGCGCACCACCCATTCCGGATAGGGACTCCATACGATCTTGCGGAGCGGCAGGCCGCTTTTTTCCGCCAGTTCGGGATCGGCCGAGAGGATCACGACGCAACGTTCTGCCGCAGCCAACACGCGTGCCGTCTCTTCGAGTGTTTCGGCAGTGTCGAAATGCAGGTTGTCGAGGTTTTCGGGCATGTAGAACCGAGTTTCGATCACTCGGGTGTCGATTACATATTGCGGCCAGCTGTAATAGTTCTTTTCGTCGGCGAGATTCAGTGCCACGACTTCCCCTTTTTCTTCGCAATAGCGATCCATCATACGGTAGAAATAGATCTCGGCAGGGTCTTGAACCAGCACGAAGAGGATCGCCCCGGTGTTGAATGCCAGCATGAGGCCCGCGAGCCATTGTCGTAGCCGGAGGGAGGGGGTCTGCCGCAGTTCTTGCCAGAACAGCGTGATGAAATAGGGTGCAAAGAAGAATGCGGGGAAGAAGAACCGCACCTCCTTGTGTCCCAGGAAAAAATGCACCAAAAGAAACGGCACCAGCATCCAGGTGACCGCATGCGTCCGGTATTTCCAGAAGAAACGCAGCATGGCTGCCCAAACCAACAGTCCGAAAAGGATGCCTCCCTCGGTCAGCGAAGCGGTGAAGTAGTACCACCACGGCCGGACGCCGAATTTGAGCATGTGGCCGTGGAAGATGTTTTCGCGCAGGTAATTGAGCGGCGTCAGCGTCCATTGCCCATAAAACCACCGGTCGACCAAAACCCCGAGCAACAACATACAGCATACGCCCGGCACCATGCCGGCGTAGAGTCGCAAGCGGCGCCGAAAAACCAGCAGCCACAGACCGTATCCCAACAGAGCGAATCCGGTCTGATAGCGGACGATGAACGTAGCTCCCGCAAGCGTTCCCAACAACAGCCCCCAGCGGAATTCATGCTGTCCGTCGGTCGCGGCATAGCGCAACGTAAGCCCGGCAAGCAACAACAACAGGTTGCCGGCCAGCATTTCGGCGCTGAAATGGACGTGCATGTAAGCCAGGAACCAAAGGAAAAGTCCGAGTGCCAGGAAGATGCGTTCTTGTTTTTCATCGCCCGTTTCGCGGCGCACGACCTGGCCGAAAAGCACGAGCGCGCCGACCGAACAAGCGCCGCTGAAAAACTGGAGCAAAAAAAGCAGCAGGTAAGGCGAATAGATGTCGAGCGCCAGCAACATCCGCCCCAGACACCACACGATCGCGGGCTGCACGCCCGAGCGCATCATCAGAGGGTATTCCCATGCCAGGTGGTCGATCGTCGGCACTCCGAACAACTTCATGTGGGCGTATTCCAAAATCTGGTAGTGCTCGTCGTGGTGGTAGTAGCCATGGCTGAACCATGCGTAGAGCAAGGTCAGCAGCGAACCGGCGACAAGGATTCCTTGGCGACTGCAAAGGATTTTTTTAAGTTCGGGCAGCATGTTGCGGGAAATTCGACGACAAAGATACGAATAAGCGAGGGCAAAAGCAAGCGATAGAAGGTCTCGGGCAAGTAAAAAAACCGCTCCTTTCGGAAGCGGTTTTCGGTCGGGCCGGAGGTCTGCGTTCGGACGCTGTTATTTCGCGGCGTAGCGTTCGGCGACGGTTTCCCAGTCGACGCAGTTCCACAGCGCAGTTACGGCGTCGGCGCGGCGGTTGCGGTAGTCGACATAGTAGGCATGTTCCCATACATCGATGCACATGAGCGGTTTCAGCCCCTCGCGCAGCGGGTTGCCCGCATTCGGCGTGCTGACGATCGCCAGTTCGCCCGAGGGCTTCGCGGCCAGCCATACCCAGCCCGAGCCGAATAGCCCGACGGCGGCGCGGCCCATCTGCGCCTTCATCTCGTCGAACGACCCGAAGCTGCGGTCGATGGCTTCGAGCAGGGCGCCTCGGGGTGCCTGCTGCGGCTTGGGCGAGAGTTGATCGAAGTAGAATTCGTGGTTCCAGGCTTGCGCCGCATTGTTGTAGACGGCGCCGTCGGCCGTCAGTACGATGTCTTCGAGCGGCTGTCCGGCATAGGGCGAGTCGACGAGCAGTTCGTTGAGTTTGTCGACATATCCGACATAGTGCTTGTCGTGGTGGTAGTGCAGCGTCTCCTCAGAGATGTGCAGAGCCAGCGCGTCGTAGGCGTAGGGAAGGTCGCGCGGCTCGAAACGCGTGGCGGTGGCGGTATCGGTGTGCATAAACAACAAAGTAAAAAGAGGTAAGATCAAAGGATTCATCGGTTTCAGTCTATCGGTTCGAAAACATCTTTCGGTTCTCCGCAGACGGGGCAGATCCAGCCGTCGGGCAGTTCCTCGAACGGAGTGCCGGGAGCGATGCCGTTGTCGGGATCGCCGATCTCGGGATCATAAATGTATTCGCAGACAGTGCAACGATATTTTTTCATGGCGATAAATTGGTTAAGGTTCGAAAAGCTGCCGAACAAATAAAGTGCCCGAATCGGATTTCCGAAAAAATATTCGTAAATTTGGAAAAAGACAGGCTGCGTCCGGCCGATCCGAACGGATTGCTGCGCTGGGCTTGCTCTGTCCTCGAAAACCTTACGACCGACCGAACCTAAAAAACTTTTCGTCATGAAACTACCCTATGCCGAGCCTTACCGCATCAAGATGACCGAAGCCATCCGCACCTCCACGCGCCAGGAGCGCGAAGCATGGATCCGCCAGGCGCATTACAATCTGTTCAAGCTGCGCAGCGACCAGGTGACCATCGACCTGCTGACCGATTCGGGCACCGGCTCGATGAGCGACCGCCAGTGGGCCGCCATGATGACCGGCGACGAGAGCTATGCCGGCGCTTCGTCCTACTTCCGGCTCAAGGAGTGCGTCGAGCGCATCTTCGGGATGCCGTGGTTCCTGCCCACGCACCAGGGGCGCGCTGCGGAGAACGTCATCTTCTCGGCCCTTTTGAAGGAGGGCGACATCGTGCCGGGCAACTCCCATTTCGACACCACCAAGGGGCATATCGAGTTCCGGCACTGTCATGCCGTCGACTGTACGATCGACGCCGCGGCCGATACGCAGCTCGAAATTCCGTTCAAGGGCGAGATGGATGTCGCCAAACTCGAACGCGTTCTGCGCGAGAATCCCCGCGAGAAGATTCCCTGCGTGGTGCTCACCATCACCAACAACACGGCCGGCGGGCAGCCCGTTTCGATGCGCAACATCCGCGAAACGGCCGAAGTGTGCCGCCGCTACGGAGTGCCGCTGCTCCTCGACTCGGCCCGCTTCGCCGAGAACGCCTACTTCATCAAGACCCGCGAGGAGGGCTATGCCGACAAGACCGTCAAGGAGATCGTCCGCGAAATCTACACCTATGCCGACCTGATGACCATTTCGGCAAAAAAAGACGGCGTGGTCAACATGGGCGGTTTCGTGGCGATGCGCTCCGAGGAGTTGTTCCGCAAGGCCATGTCGTTCAACATCATGTATGAAGGTTACATCACCTACGGCGGCATGTCGGGCCGCGACATGGATGCGCTGGCGGTGGGACTCGACGAGAATACCGAATTCGAACAACTCGACGCCCGCATCCGCCAGGTGAAGCTGCTGGGCGATCTGTTGGACGAATACGGGGTGCCCTACCAGCGTCCGGCGGGCGGGCACGCGATCTTCATCGATGCCAAGAAAGTGCTGCCCAACCTGCCTAAAGAACAATTCATCGCCCAGACGCTGGGCGTGGAGCTTTATCTGGAAGCGGGCATCCGCGGTGTGGAGATCGGTTCGATCCTTGCCGACCGCGATCCCGAGACGCACGAAAACCGCTATCCGGCGCTCGAACTGCTGCGTTTGGCCATTCCGCGCCGCGTCTACACCGACAACCACATCCGCGTCATCGCAGCCGCCTGCCGCAACATCTACGAGCGGCGCCATGAAATCACCTCCGGCTATCGGATCGCGTTCGAAGCACCGATCCTGCGCCACTTTACGGTGGAATTGGAGAAAATATGAAATCGGGAATAGACCTGGTATAAAAACGAGACCGCACCTTCTGGAAAGTGCGGTCTCGTTGTACACAAACGTTGCGGATCGTGCCGGAATGCAGTGCCCCGCGGTCGGAACCTGCAACGCGGTTTTTATTTCATCAGGGTTTCCAGAATCTGTACGGCGTTGAGCGCGGCGCCTTTGCGGATCTGGTCGCTCACACACCAGAACGTCAGCCCGTTGTCGCAGGCCAAGTCTTTGCGGATGCGGCCTACGTAGACGGGATCGTGTCCGGCGACGAAAAGCGGCATGGGGTATTTCTTGTTGGCCGGGTCGTCCATCAGCACCACGCCGGGCGCTGCGGCGAATGCGGCGCGCGCCTCCTCGACCGAGAGGGGGCGTTCGGTCTCGACCCAGATGCTCTCCGAGTGGGCGCGCATGACCGGCACGCGCACGCAGGTGGCCGAGACCTCCACGTCGGAGTGCATGATCTTGCGCGTTTCGTTGAACATCTTCATCTCCTCCTTGGTGTAGTCGTTGTCGGTGAAGACATCGATGTGAGGAATGACGTTGTAGGCGAGCTGGAAAGTGAATTTCTCGACCGTGGGTTCCTCGCCGGCGCACAGTTGAGCATGTTGTTTTTCGAGTTCGGCCATCGCCGCGGCTCCGGCGCCGCTGGCCGACTGGTAGGAGGCCACGCGGACGCGGCGGATGTGCGACAGCCGTTCGATGGCCTGCAAGGCCACGACCATCTGGATCGTCGTGCAGTTGGGGTTGGCGATGATCCGCCGCGGTGCCTGCCGGGCGTCGTCGGGGTTGACTTCGGGCACCACCAGCGGCACGTCGGCATCCATGCGGAAAGCGCTCGAATTGTCGATCATCACCGTGCCGTGCCGGGTGATGGTTTCGGCGAATTCGCGCGAGGTGCCGGCGCCGGCCGAGACCAGGGCGAAGTCGATGTCTTCGAAATCGTCGTTGTGCTGCAACAACTTGACCGTGAGTTCTTGCCCGCGGAACTTATAGGTGCGGCCCGCGCTCCGCTCCGAGCCGAACAGCACGAGCCGGTCGATAGGCAGCGGCCGTTCTTCGAGAATTTTCAGAAACTCCTGGCCAACGGCGCCGCTGGCCCCTACGATTGCGATTTTCATAGCTATTTCCTCCGGTTCTTATGAGTTTGCGTCAGTCGAAAAATTGTTCGTCCTCCTCCTCTTCGTTGGCTTCGAACTGCTCCTCGTCCTCCTTGACCCAGCTGCAATCGTAGCGCGGCATCAAGGCAGGACGGGCGAAGGTGTCGAGCCGCGAGATGCCCAGCGTGCCGTCGTTGTAGACCTGCCGCAGGAAGTCGCCCACGATCGGCAGCGCCACCACGCTGCCCTCGCCGCGCGCGAGCAGGTGCACCGACTGATCCTCGCCGCCGACCCAGGCGCCCGCCACGATACGGGGCGCCACGCCCACGAACCAGGCGTCGCGGTTCTTGTTCGAGGTGCCGGTCTTGCCGCCGATCTCCACGTCGCTGAATCCGTAGTCCCACTTCAGCCGGGCGGCCGTACCGCCCAGCACCACGCCGCGCAGCATCGAAAGCATCGTGTAGGCGGTGCGTTCGTTGATGGCGTCCTGCGACTGGGGGATGAACGAGGCGATGAGGTTGCCCTGGCGGTCTTCGATGCGGGTCACGAAGATGGGGTCGTTATGCACGCCCTGGTTGGCGAAGGTGGAAAAGGCGCTCGCCAACTCGAAGACGTTCGACTCCGAAGTGCCCAGACACAAGGCCGGCACGGGGTCGATGTAGCTGCGGATGCCCATGTTGTGGATGAAGTCGGCCACGGCGGCAGGTTCCTTGGCCTGCTTCATGATCCAGGCCGAATAATTGTTGCGGCTGCGCGCCAAGCCCCACGAGAGCGGATGCAGCTCCCCGGCCTGCTCGACCCTGCCCGCCTCCTTGGGCGACCAGGCCGTGCCGTTGGCCGTTTCGATCGTCACGGGGAGGTTGGGCACCGGCGTGCAGGGGTTGAGTCCCAGGTGACCGATGGCGAACGTATAGACGAACGGCTTGATGGTCGAGCCGATCTGACGTTTGCCCTGCTTGGCCATGTCGTACTTGAAGTAGCGGAAACTCGGCCCGCCGACATAGGCCTTGACGAACCCGGTGCGGGGATCGAGCGCCACGAATGCGGCGCGCATGATGCGCTTGTGGTGGAGAATCGAATCGCGCGGTGTCATGAGCGTGTCGCGCTCGCCCTTGAACGTGAAGACCTTCATCGAGCAGGGCCGGTCGAAAGCCGCCTCGATGTCGCGCTGGCTGGCGCCGGCGTTCATCATTTCGCGGTAGCGGTCGGAGTAGCGCACGGCGTGGCGCATGATGCGCTCGCGCTCCTGGTGCGTGGCGTCGACGAAAAGCGTCCGCGTGCGCTTGTACTGGGCGTCCATCTGCGGCTGGATCACGGTTTCGAGCTGCTTCTGCACGGCCTGCTCGGCGTAGCGCTGCATGGTGGAGTTGATGGTCGTATAGATCTTCAGACCGTCGCGGTAGATGTTGTAGGGCGTGCCGTCGGCCTTGCGGTTCTTGTGGCACCAGCCGTAGAGCGGGTTCTCGTCGTACTCCTTGATGGCCTGCTCGTAGTCCCACTGGTTGTAGAACTGGCTGCGCCGCGGCCGCGAAGCGTTCATCACCAGGCGCAGCATCTCGCGGAAATAGGTCGCCGTGCCGTCGTTGTGGGACACGGGCTTGTAGTTGAGCACGATGGGCAGCGCGGCGATCGAATCGTACTGCGCGCGGCTCAAGGCACCTGCGGCCTTCATGCGCGAAAGCACGAGGTTGCGGCGCGCCAAAGCCCGTTTCGGATTGCGCACGGGCGAATAGAAAGTCGGAGCGTTGACCACGCCCACCAACATGGCGGCTTCCTGCACGTTCAGCTCATGCGGCTCCTTGTTGAAGAAAGTGTGGGCCGCCGACTTGATGCCGAAAGCATTGGAGCCGTATTCCACGGTGTTGAGGTACATGGCGGCGATCTCGTCCTTGGTGTAGTTGTATTCGAGTTTCAGAGCCGTGATCCACTCCTTGAACTTGGACGACACGAGTTTGGCCGTACGGGCCACACGGCTGCGGTTGTGGGCCGTGTCGCGCGGAAAGAGGTTCTTGGCCAACTGCTGGGTGATGGTCGAACCGCCGCCCTGCGAGAGGTTTTGCAGCACCACGGTCTTCACCGCCACGCGTGCCAGCGAGGGGATGTCGATGCCCGAGTGGCTGCGGAACCGGATGTCCTCGGTCGAGATAAGCGCCGCGACGATGGGCGGCACCTTGCGGTCGCCCAGGGTGATGTGCTGGGCCGGGTCGTCGGGAAAGAGGTCGGCATACTGCACGTAGGAACGGTTCTGCACGAAAAACGACCCGATGATCTTGCCGTCCTCCGAATAGATTTCCGTGGCCAGGTTGCTGCGCGGATTCTCCAGCTCCTCGAACGAGGGCATGCGCCCGAAGACGCCCAATGCGGTGAGTATGAGCATGACGGCCAGCAGGGCGAACGGCGCGAATGCGATCGTCCATATCCAGCGTATGGTTTTGGGACTGACGTCCCGATGTTTCCTGTATGCCATAGCAACGAATATTTGATGCGAAGATAGGGAAAATCGAGTTAACAATTAAAAATCGGGGCCTAAAAAAACCGATAGTCCCGCAAGGGAGTCGCTGTCGACGGTCGTTTTTAAAACGGCAGCCCGACCGAGGCGGTGAACCACAGCCCGCCGTTGGAAGGGCGGTAGAACGAGAGTTTGACGCTCGATGTGGCCGAATCGGGCTGGCGGAGGAGGTTGACGTCGAAAACCAGGTCGCCGCCCGCCGACCAGATGCGGCGCAGGATCATCCGCCCCTCCGACAAGTTGCGCCCGGGCCGGTAATCGCGGAACTGGGCGTAGTCGCCGCCGATGTTGAGCCGGATGCGCTTGAAGTAGATCAGCGAGCCGATGCCGCCCTCGGGGTACCACACGGGGAACTGGTAGTCGAAGGTCGCCGCCGTGTAGTTGTTGGCCAAAATATCGGCCGAGGTGTAGCCGCGCGGGATCAGACGGGTCGAGCGGTAGCTCAAGGGAGCGTAGCCCGAGGGGAATTTGTAGCCGCCGATCGAAGTCTGGTAATTCGCGGCGATCCTCATGGAATGATGGGGCGCGAAGCCCGGGAGGTAGCATTGGGCGTAGGCCGAAATCAGATCGCTGAAGTAACGGTCCGACGGGTTGAACGTATACCCGGCGATGAGCGTATAGCCCCAGCGGGGCGCGAAGTCGCGGTGGGCCAGCTGCACCCGGTCGGAAAACCCGACGCTGAACGCCAGTTTGTGCAATCCCTCATGGAAGCCGATGTGTTCCAGATTGGTGATGTTGTGGTCTTTCCACTCGATGCGTCCCAGGTTGGCGACCATGCCGTTGGAGTAGTTCCAGCCGGTCGAAATCGAGAGCTGCCGCGAATGGTAGCCGCACTGGAAATAGAGCGGCAAGGTGGCCGAAAGCCCCACGGAATAGTACTTGTCCGCAGCGGGCCGTTTCTGGTACTCGTAGGTGCCGGTTTGCTCGTTGTACTGGCTCAACGAATAGAATACCTGGTTGCCGCCGTAGGCCGCGTCGAGATCGAAACGGACGCCCAGTCCGAAATAGCGCGCTCCGAGACGGAAGACCGAGCCTTCGCGGCGGTTCCAGCCGTAGGAGGCGAATGCTTCGGTATTCGACAGCAGATTCTGCGACAAGAGCGTGGCACCTATGTTCACGTCGATGACATGCTCGTCGACCGCCGCAAAGGGGTCGAACGCCAGAGGCATCCAACTGTGGACATTGACCAGATTGGGGGCCTTGCGGTAGCGGCGCGTGCGGAATTCGCGGGCTTGCTGCACCGAATCGGCCGCCGTGAAGCGCACCGTGTCGAGGTTCACCACAGGCCAGCGCTTGCGCGGCGGATTGACGACGTTGGCCGGAAGCGAGGCGGGGCGCACGGGGATCAGCGCGCTGTCGGCCACAGGTTGTGCCGCGACTCGGTAACCCCGCCGGTCGTAGGTCGTGGCCAAAATACCCTCCCGAGTCGGCGCCGGGTCGAACGAACCGTAGGCGGAGGTCGTGATGCGGTATTCGTGCCGGGCAGCCAGGTCGTAGCAGTGGATTTCGTCCTTGCCCGAGGCGATCGAGCCGTAGTAGAGCTTTCCGCCGCCTGCCCGCAGGTTCGCAAGGGTGATGTAGGCGCTCCGGGTCACCGGACGGACCCCTGCGGCATCGATCTGCCCGATCCACATGCCGCTGTCGTCGGTGACCAACACATACCACGCGTCGGTCGTATCGTCCCAGGCCAGGCCGTGGATTTCCGACCGGTCGGGGGCAGCGAAGCGCCGGCGGGAAGCGTCGGCTTCCTGCACGACGACCGTGTAGCGCCCGCTGTAATCGTACTCGACCCACCCCAGCCGCTCGCCCGCAGCGGTCGGATAGAGCACCCGCCGCTCGCCCGCTATCGTGCGGGGACGTTCGTCGTCGAGCCGCATGCAGCAGAGTTGCGAGTTGACGCGCTGCTCGAAGAGCTTCGACCGCCGGTACTCCGTCCACCAGACGATCCCCTCGCCGAGCGACGGCCGGGTCGAGAGGCTGCCGACGTAGGCCACGAGCCGTTCCTGGCCCGTCGCAGGGTCTATTTCGACGAACCGCGCCGGGCGGTCGTAGTCGGTCTTCACGGCCAACACCCGCCCGTCGGGCAGCGCCAGCGGCCAGCGGTAGACGGTGTAGTTCCGCTCGGGGAGCCGGCACAGGGGTGCGGCGCTGTCCTCCGTCTTCGGCAGAGCGGCCCAGTAGGCGTGCAGGTCGTCGAACGTTTCGCGGAAAAGTTGCGAAACGCCGGTCTTGTAGAACTTCTTCAACGCCACGTAGGTGGTCATCAGTACGTAGGGGTTGCGAGCGCTGTACCAGGCGACCTTGTCCCAGATGTTTTCGTCGTATTTCTCGTAGGCGTAGGAGCAAATTTGGTAGCCCAGCTCGTAGTGGTCGGGCACATGGCTGAGATACGAGCCGCAGAACCAGCGATCGAGGTTGCGGCGGTCGCGGCCGATGTTGTCCAGGGCGCGGTAGGCCATCGAGAACGAGGGTTGCAACCCGCGGCCGAACGACGACATGGCCGTTTCGGACATCACGGCGTCGCCCTCCATGACCCAGATGGGCATGCAGAGCAGGCCGATGGTCGACCCCTGCTGCCCGAGCAGGTAGCTCAAGGCGCGGATCACACCGCGGTTGAGGTTGTTGTACTGCACTGCATGGCGGTATTCGTGGGCCACCAGCTGCTTGTACCAAGGCATCGAATAGCTTTCTATCGAGGGCGACGTGAGGAATTCGACGCGCTTGGGCAGGTACATGACCAGACCGTTCGACCGGAAATTCTCGGGGTGCATGACGAACGGGATGCGCATCGGGCCGTGACGGAATCCGTAGCCGATATCGGGCTGCACGGTGCGGACGTAGAAAAGCGTACGGGCCGCGAGGTCGGACACCGTGTCGGGATAGATCATCCGCACGTCGGGCGTGCGGATGGTCGACCACCGGAGGTTCGCAGGATCGGAACCCCAGGTATAGTATTGTGCCCGGAGAGTCTGCGATCCGGCCAGCAGGCAGATCGCAAAAAAAAGATGAAGCCGCTTTTTCAAAATCAACCGCCGGCTTTTTTGCAGCGGTAGCCGCTGCGGGTAAGAATGTCGATCACGCGGTCGCGGTGGTCGCCCTGGATGATGATTTCGCCCTCCTTGGCCGCACCGCCGACGCCGCATCGGGTTTTCAGCAATCGTGCCAGCTCCTGCAAGTCGTCGTTGCGCCCCACGAATCCCCGCACGAGGGTGGCGACTTTGCCGGCCCGTTGTTTGCGGTCGAGCCACACGCGCAAATCCTGCGCGGCAGGCGCGAGGGTCTCCGGTTCTTCGTCCAGCCGGGTGGCGTATGCGAAATCGGGATCGGTCGAGTAGACCATTCCGAGCCGGGATTTCCAGTCGTTGTCCGCCATTTTATTCAGGTGAAAAGTAAAAAACGCGTCTTTTTTTCTTGATTCCTCTCCGAAAGGTAGAGGTCGAACGTCGAAAAGGCGCCGTTATGTTGTGCAAAAATACGAAAATATTTATCTTTACGGAAAAGAAGGCCGTGTGAAATAGAGGCAAGGCCCGGCGGGAGGTCCGCGCCGGCATTTCAAGGCATGGGATCGGTTATGAACAAGCTGCGCAAAAAAACATTCGTCGCACGTCCGGGAGCGCCCGACACGCTTCCGCAGCCGCTGCCGGCCGATCCGTCGCAGCGGCTGGTGCGGGTCTTCGTCGAGGGATACGAAGACGTGGCTTTCTGGCGCGGCATCTTCGACCATTTCCGCAATCCCTATCTGCGGTTCGAGATTTCGGTGCCCAACCGCGACGACCTGCCCAAGGGCAAGAAAGTGTTGCTGAACATGATCCCCGAATCGAGCGACGACCTGCTGTTGTGCGTCGACTCGGACTTCGACTATCTTTTTGCCGGGTGTACCGAGCAGTCGCAGACCGTCAACACGGCGCGGCACATGTTCCACACCTATGCTTATGCCACGGAGAACTACCTCTGCTATGCGCCGTCGCTGCATAACGTGTGCGTCAAGGCTACGAAAAACGACACGCGCATCTTCGATTTCGTGGCTTTCATGCGCGATTATTCGACGACGATCTATCCGCTTTTCGTGTGGTATGCCTATTCGGCGCAGATGGCCTCGGAGCATGTTTTCCCGTTGATCGACTTCAAGTCGGCCGTGCGTCTGGGCTATCTGGACATCGCCGGCAACGGGGCGAAGACCCTCGACTGGCTGGCCCGCAACGTGGAGAAGCGCGAACGCCTGCTGCGGGAGCGCAATCCGAAGATGATCGAACCGATGAAAGCGTTCGAAGAACAACTTCGGGCACGCGGGCTGACGCCCGAGACAACCTATCTTTTCATGCACGGGCACACGTTGATGGACAACGTGGTCATGGTGCTGCTCAACTCCGTGTGCGAGAAACTGCGCCAGCTGTCGATCGCCAAAATCGCCTCCTCGACCAAACAGGGCGTGGCGCTGCGCAACGAAATGTCGAACTACACCAACTCGCTGCGCTCGATCCGCGATGTGTTGCTGGACAACGAAAACTACACGCGCTGTACGCTCTACAAGCGCCTGCAACGCGACATCCAACGCTACATCGCCCGCACGATCGTCGACATGAAACGCAAGGGCGAAATCCGTGACGAGAGCTTCTGGACGATCCTGCGGAAGTTCAAGGAGAGCGAAACGTAGGGGCAGCCGGCCCGAAAATCCGAAAAACGAGAATCCCAAAATACTAAAACATTAAAAATCAAAACTATATAAGTTTTAAATCCTCTGAATCCTGGAATTAGCCCTCCCTTTTTCCTCGTATATATATTAAGGAGGAACGTTGTTATTCGTTCCTCCTTTTTATTCTTCGGTCTCTTGAAAAATCCTATTGCCGGGTTTCGGCTTTCCGCACGATCCTCACAGTCGACTGGGTGGCCTGGCGGATGAAGACCTGTGGGCCGCAGGCATGGCGCCGCCACAGCTCCTCGGTATATCCGCGCACGGTGAGCAGCTCCATCCGCTCGATCTTCATGACATCGAAGCCCTCCGCGCGCAGCGCGGCGATCGCTTCGTCGATGTGCCACGAGTCGTCCACGCACAGACTCAAGTTGACGGCCGAGTTGTGGATCAGATTGGCCTTTACGCGGAACAACTCCAATAGAGCGAAGATCGCGGCGAACTTCTCCTCCAGAACGAACGAGAAGTCGCGCGAGCGGATCGTCAGCAACACCTGGTCTTTCTTCAGAATCAGGATCGGCACCTCGACCGGCGCCGACATGCCGCGGATCACGGTGCCGGGCTTGCGCTTGTCGCCGAAAGGCCTCACATAGAGCGGGATGTTCTTGTTTTGCAGGGGCTTGATCGTCCGCGGATGGATGATCTGCGCACCGCTGTACGCCAATTCGATGGTATCCAGATAGTTGAGTTCGGCGATCTGCACGGCGTCGGGGAAAATCTTGGGGTCGGCGTTCAGCACGCCGTCGACGTCTTTCCACACAGCCATCGACTCGGCGTCGAGGATGTTCGCCGCCACGGCCGCCGAGTAGTCCGACCCCTCGCGTCCGAGGGTCGTCGTCGTCCCGTCGGGCGCGCCGCCGATGAAGCCCTGGCCCACGAAAATCCGCTCCTCGCGGCCCTCGACTTCGGCCCGCAAGCGCGGTGCAGAGGCTTCGAGATCGACCTCGGCATCCTTGTGGCGCTGCTCGGTGACGAGCGCCCGGCGCATGTCGATCCAGCGGTTGGGCACGCCGGCATAGGCCAGATATTCCGAAATGATGGTGGTCGAGATCAATTCGCCGAACGCCACGATCCGGTCGTACCACAATTCGGCGTCCTCGGGGCGGTAACTCTCCGTCGAGGTCGTCTGTTCCAACTCGGCGAACAGCGCATCGACCCGCGGCAGCGCTGTCGGGCCGTACCAAAGGTCGTCGATGATCGCAGCATGGTAGGCGCGCAGCGCGGCGATCTCCTCGGCGATCTTCTCCCGGTCGGCGCGCTGCACACCGGCGAAAACCCGCTCCAAGGCGTTGGTCGTCTTGCCCATGGCCGAGACGATGATAAACAAATCGCGCTCGTCGCCGATGATTTTCAGCAGATTGCGCACGCCGTCGGCATGCCGCACCGAGGCTCCTCCGAACTTATAGACTTTCATGCGAACAAGCGGTCGTGTGAGACTATTTGCAGGGTTTGTACGCCACGCCGATGTTCTGGAACGTGAACGCATACATGTCCGCGGCTTCGTCGATGCGTTTGGAGGTGGGTTTGCCTGCGCCGTGGCCCGCGTTGGATTCGATGCGGATCAACACGGGGGCATCGCCCGCCTGGCAATGCTGCAATTCGGCAGCGAACTTGAACGAGTGGGCCGGCACCACACGGTCGTCGTGGTCGGCGGTCATCACAAGCGTAGCAGGATAGGCAGTACCCTCCTTTATATTATGCAGGGGGGAATACTTGTAGATGTATGCGAACTGCTCCTCGTTGTCCGACGAACCGTACTCTACGGCCCAGCCCCAGCCGATGGTGAACTTGTGGTAGCGGAGCATGTCCATCACGCCCACGGCCGGCAGGCAGACAGCATAGAGGTCGGGACGCTGCACTTCGCAGGCACCGACCAGCAGGCCGCCGTTCGAGCCGCCGTGGATGGCCAGCTTGTCGGACGAAGTGTACTTCTCGGCAACGAGGTATTCGGCCGCCGCGATGAAGTCGTCGAAGACATTCTGCTTGTTGGCGAGCATGCCGGCCTTGTGCCACTCTTCGCCGTACTCCGAGCCGCCGCGCAGGTTGGCCACGCAGTAGATGCCGCCCTGCTCGACGAACATCAGCGCCGAGGGGTTGAATCCGGGCGTGAGGTTGATCTGGAAACCGCCGTAGGCATAGAGCATGCACGGATTGGTGCCGTCGAGCTTCATGTCCTTGCGGCGGGTGATGAACATCGGCACGCGCGTGCCGTCTTTCGAGGGGTAGAACACCTGCTCGGTGACGAAGATTTCGGGGTCGAAACGCACCTCGGGCGCCTTGAACAAGGACGATTCGCCCGTGGCGATGTCGTAGCGGTAGATCGTGGCGGGCGACGTGTAGTTGGAAAGCGCATAGTAGAACGAAGTATCCTCCTTCTTGCCGCCGAAGCCGCCGAGCGAACCGATGGCCGGAAGCTCGACTTCGCGGATCGGCTTGCCGTCGAAGCCATACTGGACGACCTTATGCTGGGCATCCTGCAAATAGATGGCGAAAAGGCAGTCGCCGCCCGTGGAAACGCCCTCCAGGAGACACTCCTTTTCGGGAATGACGACCTCGGGTTTGCCGGGACGGTCGAGGTCGAGTTTCAGCAGGCGGCGGTTCGATGCGCCGTCGTTGGATGTGTAGTAGAACTTGTTGTCGCGGCAGTCGACGATTTCATAGTCGGCCTTGAAGCCGGGCAACAAGGTGCGGAACTTCTTTTCATTCGTGCGGCGGCAGAGGATTTCGGTGCCCGAAGTACCCTCCGAGGCGACCACGAAGACCCACTTGCCGTCGTCGCTGGGCCAAGCCGAGAAGTAGCGCAGCGGATGGGCCGCGTCGTTGTAAACGAGCTTGTCGGCCGACTGCGGCGTGCCGAGGGCGTGGTAGTAGACTTTCTGGAACTGGTTCTGCGACGAATAGACGCCCTGCTTCGGCGCGTCGTAGGCGCTGTAGTAGAATCCCTTGGAATCGGGCGACCACGTGGCGCCCGAGAACTTCACCCACTCGATGCGGTCGCCGGTCAACTTGCCCGACGCAACGTTGAGCACCCGGATCTCCACCCAGTCCGATCCCGATGCGGCTACGGCATAGGCGCAATATTTGCCGTCCTCGGAAAACGAAACGTTCGAAAGAGCCACCGTACCGTCGTCCGACAAGGCGTTGGGGTCGAGGAAGACGCGGCCTTCGCTTCCGGGCGCATCGGCGCAATAGAGCACCGACTGGTTCTGCAAGCCGTCGTTATGGAACCAGTACCAGGCGTCGCCATGCTTGGCGGGGATGCCCTGCTTGGGATAGTTCCACAGCTCGGTGAGCCGCTGGCGAATGGCCTCGCGGAACGGGATCTGCGCCAAATAATCGTCCGTCACGGCGTTTTCGGCCTTCACCCATGCGGCCGTAGCCTCGGAGTTGTCGTCCTCCAGCCAACGGTAGGGATCGGCGACGGCGGTGCCGAAATAATTGTCGGCCGTCTCCCCGCGCTCGGTGTCGGGGTAAGGCAGGTGCTTGATCGTTTTCATCTGCGTGCAACTTGTTGCGAACATCGCGGCACCGCCCGCCAAGAGCGCGGCCGCACGAACAAAAAAGGTCATGGGTCAGGGTATTTGCGTAATTTGAGACAAAGTTAAGAAAAAAAACGTAATTTTGGGCGAGAATACGGGGTTTCGGCATGCGATGCCGAACCGGGCAGGTGTCGGGACAAAAGTTGCAAGCCCGGAATGCTCCCGAATTCATAGCGAACTTATAAATTATGGTGTATAACGAACTCAAGGAACAGATCGAACGGGCATGGGAAGACCGCGCCCTGCTCAAAGACGACGCGCAGACGCAGGAAGCCATACGCCGCACGGTGGAGCTGGTGGACAAGGGAGAACTGCGCTGCGCCGAACCGGTCGACGCGGAAAAGAACGAATGGCAGGTTAACGAATGGGTCAAGAAAGCCGTGATCCTCTACTTCCCGATCCAGCCCATGCGCAAGATGCAGGCGGGCGAGCTGGAGTGGTTCGACAAGATGGAACTCAAGCGCGATTACGAGGCGTTGGGCGTGCGGGTCGTGCCCCACGCCGTGGCGCGCTACGGCGCCTACATCGCACCGGGGGCGATTCTCATGCCGTCTTATGTGAACATAGGCGCTTATGTCGACACGGGGACGATGGTCGACACCTGGGCGACGGTGGGTTCGTGCGCCCAGATCGGCAAGCACGTCCATCTGTCGGGCGGCGTGGGCATCGGCGGCGTGCTGGAGCCGGTGCAGGCGGCGCCGGTCATCATCGAGGACAATTGTTTCATCGGCTCGCGCTCGATCGTAGTCGAGGGCGCGCACGTCTGCCGCGAGGCGGTGCTGGGTTCGAATACGGTGATCACCGGCTCGACGCACATCGTCGATGTCACGGGGCCGGAGCCGGTAACCTACAAGGGCTATGTGCCGCCCCGTTCGGTGGTGGTGCCGGGGAGCTATCGCAAGCAGTTTCCGGCGGGCGAATACAGCGTGACGTGCGCCTTGATCATCGGTCGGCGCAAAGAATCGACCGACAAGAAAACGTCGCTCAACGATGCGTTGCGCGACTTCGGGGTGTCGGTATGAACAACAGGGAATCCGATAGGATGGGTAGACGGCTGACAGGCGGTTTCGAAGCTTTCGTCAGCCGTTTATCGTTTTTTCCACTTCCTCTACGATCATCCGGGGCGAGATGGCGCGCAGACAGCGGTAGTCGCCGTAGCGGCAGGGTTTGGCTCCGTAAGTCGAGCAGGGACGGCACGGCATGTCGGCCTGCAACGCATGCTGCGGGTCGCAGCCCCAGCCCAGAAATCCCAGCCCGGGATGGGTAGCGCCCCACACCGAAACTACGGGCGCAGCCACGAGCGCCGCGAGGTGCATGACGAGCGAATCCATCGACACCACGCAATCCAGGTGGGCGATCAAGTTCATTTCGTCGGCCAGTCCCATTTTGCCGTAGAGCGCCGTAACATTGGGATAGCGGCGTTCCATTTCGGCGGCGAATTCGGCTTCGGCGCCGGGGCCGCCATGGATGAAGATGCGGTCGTAGCGCGAGGCCAGCATCCGCACCGCCTCGCGGGCCAGGTCGCCGGGGTAGGTCTTGCCCAGCTGGGCCGAGAAAGGTGCGAACCCGATCCAGCGGCCCTGCTTCTCGCCCATCGGGTTGGGCCGTTCGGCAGCCGCGACCGACGGCGCCGGATCGTCGAACTCGAAGCCCAGACGCCGGAAAACGTCGCAATAGCGCAATATCGTATGCCGCAGCGGCGCCGCGCAGGCTCCGCCCTGGCGGATGAAGTGGCGTTTCTCGGCGTGCTCCTTGCGGATGCGGGCTATGGGAATGCCGTGCAACCGCATGATGTAGCGGAACACCTCGGAGCGGATCACGCCGTGCACGTCGGCCACAGCGTCGATGCCCATGCGTTGCGCCTTGTGGGCCAGCCGCCACATCCCCACCAGCGAATGGTGGCGCCCCTTGGTGTCGGCTTCGAGGAAGTCGACGTCCAGCCCCTCGAAGAAGGGCCGGAAGAGCCGCGGCGTGGCTACGGTGACGCGCAACCCGGGATACGCTGCACGCAGTGCGCGCAACGCATGGGGCAGCATCGCCACATCGCCCATGGCCGAGGTGCGGATGACCAGCAGATGAGTCGGCAGCGTTTTACTTTTTGCCATAGAGCACCGGATTGAGCGCCGGGTCGTTGTACATCTTCATCTGCTTGTAGGTCTTCATGAGCTTGCGCCCCGCCTCGATGTCCTCGATCAGCTCCTCGATGGCCTGCGACAAGTCGGCCTGCTGCATGAGCAGCACATCGAGCTTCTGCCGGCAGGCGGCACGGTGGGCGTCGTCGACGTCCGTGCGCTCGGTCTCGCGGGCCATGTGGTAGATCTTCAGCGCCAGGATCGAGAGCCGGTCGATAGCCCAGGCCGGAGTCTCGGTGTTGAGCCGGGCGTCGGGCGCGGGCACGACCTCCTTATATTTGTCGAGCAGATAGGAATCGACATATTCCACCATGTCAGTGCGGTCCTGGTTCGACTTGTCGATCCGGCGTTTGATCTTCAGCGCTTCGGCCGGATCGATCTCCGGATTGCGGATGATGTCCTCCAGGTGCCACTGCACCGTGTCGATCCAGCTCTTGTGGTAGAGCAGGCGGTCGAGCGTGCCCGCTTCGCAAGGATTTTCGAGCGGGCGGTCCACATCGTCCCAACGGTGGTAATCGTCGATCGCACGGTTGAAAATCGCGTTCGCATGCTGGGTAAACATAGTTCGATAGGTTTTAATATTGTGATTTTCGCAGGAAAATCATACCTTTGTTGGGTAAACTTAAAACAAAGATAATGATTTTTTCCAGAACTGCAATATTGCTTGCCGGAATCCTGTTGTCGGCGCTCCCGGCTCTCCAGGCGCAGACCCGCCGCACGAACCGGCTGACGCGCGAAGAATATATCGACCGCTACAAGTCGATCGCCGTGGCCCAGATGGAGCGCTACGGAATCCCGGCCAGCATCACCATGGCCCAGGGCATCCTAGAGTCCGACAGCGGCAACAGCCGCCTTTCGCTCGAATCCAACAACCATTTCGGCATCAAGTGCAAGCGCAACTGGACGGGGCCGCGCGTCTTCCACGACGACGACGAGGCGGGCGAATGCTTCCGGGCCTACGAGTCGGTCGAAGCGTCGTACCACGACCACGCGGTGTTCCTCGACACGCAGCCCCGCTACGATTCGCTGTTCGCCTATGCGGCCACCGACTACAAGAGCTGGGCGCGCGGACTGAAGGCCGCCGGCTATGCCACGGCGCCCGACTATGCGCAGCGCCTGGTGCGGCTCATCGAGAACCACAAGCTCTATCTGCTCGACCAGCCCGACGGCGAACGGCTCTATGCCTCGGGCGTGCGCGGCAAAAACGATCCCGACGAGTGGTTTTCGTCGCAGAGCAGCGTGAGCGGCCACGGCACGCTTTTCGATCCGGACAACTTCCGCGTGACGATCAACGCCCACGAGGGCTACAACGTCTATACGACCAACGGCGTGCACTATGTGCTGGCCAAGGAGAACGACACGTTCGAGAGCATCGGCAAGAAATTCCGCATTTCGGCAGGCAACTTGCGTAAGTTCAACGACCTGAAAGGCGGCCGGCGCGTGCAACCTGCCGCCGGCGACGTGATCTACATCGAGCGCAAGAAAACGGGCTGGGGCGGCAATGCCCGCCAACACATCTGCCGCGAGGGCGAAACGGCCCATGCCGTGGCGCAGTCCTATGCCATCCGCACCCGGTCGCTCGAAAAGCTCAACCGCCTGAAGAAAGGCGTGCGTCTCGAATCGGGCCGCGAAATACGGATCAAATAGATATGGACAAATCTTATTTTTTCGAAATTCCAGTCGAAAATATCATTGAGGAATCGGAAACCAAAACCCGCGGATTGTGCGGATTGACGGATTACGAAAAATTGAGTAGGAAAGATATCGAAAGACAGGCCTACAATTCTTGGATGGATGGGGCGAAGTGATTTTTAAGTTTTAACGATTAGTTTCTTGATTAATATGGAAGTTCCTCCGCTCAGAGCGCGGATTCTCGAAACCGTGATCCGCAAGTCGACCTTGAAGCAGAAGGTTTTCGACAACACGTTCGCAACGTTCAATCTACTGAAAGACACGTTGTTGGAGATGGCCTCCGAAATGGATGACGCCCTCGACGGCAAGCTCGACCGCCGCGTGCGGATCGAGTACCGCGACCGGGGCAAGTTCGAGGTGCAGCTCCAGGTGGCCAACGACATGCTGATCTTCCAGATGCACACCGACGTTTTCGATTTCGGGCCGGAGCACCCCGTGCGGCAGACCTCCTACGTGCAGAGCGGGCCGGAAAACGCCTATTGCGGTGTGATAAATATCTACAATTTCCTTTCCGATTCGTTCAAGTTCAACCGCAATGCCGACGAGGGCTATCTGATCGGGCGGCTCTTCATCAACCGCGAGCGCCGCTTCTTCGTCGAGGGCAAAGGGCAGAATTCGGTGCGGGCTGCCGCATTCGGCTGTGCCGAGATCGACCGCGACGCTTTAGTGACGGTGCTCGAAGAAGCGATCGCTTTCGCTTTGGACTTCGACTTGTTGACCGTGCCCTACGACATTTCGGCCCGCGTGACCGTCGACCAGTTCAACACCAAGATGGACAACTCGAAGTTCGTGACCGGCAAACGGCTGGGTTACGAATTCGACACGCAAGACATATAATTTCAGGGGCACCCGTCCGCAAACGGCGCCTCCTTGTTATTTTTGCCATGAAAAAACTGGTTTTCACCCTTTTCGCCGCAGGCGTCTGTTGCGCGGCTTTCCCGCAGGACGAGTATGCCGCCATCGCCCGCCTGCGCGCCATGAACCAGCGCGTGACCGGCATCCGCTCGATGAACGACGGCGAACATTATACCGTCGTCGAGGACGGCAACATCGTCCGGTACAGCTATGCCGCTGCGGAGCCGGGCACGAAACTGCTGCCGCCGGCGCCCGTCGGCTTCGGGATCGCCGACTACGCCTTTTCGCCCGACGAGCGCCTGCTGCTGATCGCCTCGGGCCGCACGCCGATCTACCGGCATTCCTACACCACCGACTATTATCTTTTCGACGGCAAGACGCTGCAACCCGTCTTGACCCAGGCCGCCAGGCCGCGCGACGCTTCGTTCTCGCCCAACGGCTCGTCGATCGCCTATTCCGACCGCAACGACCTGTACATCTACGACATCGCATCCGGACGGACACGGCGCCTCACGTTCGACGGCGAATGGAACGCCGTCATCAACGGCACGACCGACTGGGTTTATGAGGAGGAGTTCGGACTGACGCGCGCCTATGCTTTCTCGCCCGACGGGAAGCGGCTGGCTTACCTGCGTTTCGACGAGCGCGAGGTGCCTACGGCGCAGATGATGCGCTTCGACGGCAAGCTCTACGGCGAGGTCTTCTCGTTCAAATATCCCAAGGCCGGAGAGACCAACTCCACAGTACAGCTCTTCGTGGCCGACCTCGCCTCGGGCCGCAGCGAGCGCATCGACACGGGCGGCGAGAGCGACCAGTACGTTCCGCGCCTGGGTTTCACGCCCGACGGGCGGCTGTGGTTCCACCGCATCAACCGGCGTCAGAACACGTTCGAGGTGATCCTCTGCGAACCCCACGGGGCGCAGCGCACGATCTACGAGGAGCGCGCGCAGCAGTATGTCGAGCGGGTCGACGACAACACGGTAACGTTCGTCGACAAGGATCGTTTTCTGGTGCGGCAGGAGAGCCACACGGGTTTCATGCACCTCTATCTCTACGGCATCCGCAGCGGGTTGATCGCCCAGGTAACCAAGGGCGATTGGGAGGTAACCGAGGTCGTGGGCGTCACGCCCCGGCGGGTGTGGTATCTTTCGACCGAGACGTCGCCGCTGCGCCGCAATCTGTACAGCGTGGCGCTCAACGGCAAGGATAAACGCCGCCTCACTGCGGGCGAGGGTTTCTATACCATCGCCCCGAGCAAAGGGATGAAATACTATGTTTCGACCTTCTCGTCGGCTTCCGTGCCCAACCGGGCGGAGGTCTGCACGGGCGAGGGGCAGAGCGTGCGCACTTTGTTCGACAGCCGGGCGTTGCAGGAGGAGCTGGCGGCCGCGCAACGTCCCGTGAAAGAGTTCTTCGCCTTTGCCACCGAGCGCGGCGATACGCTCAACGCCTACATCGTCCGACCCCGCGATTTCGACCCTGCGAAGCGTTATCCCGTGTTGCTGACGCAGTATTCCGGCCCGGGTTCGCAGACCGTCTGCGACCGTTGGTCGCTCGACTGGGAGGATGCGTTGGTGGACAAGGGCTACATCGTTGTCTCGGCCGACGGCCGCGGCACGGGATTCCGCGGCGAGCGGTTCAAGAAGCAGACCTACGGCCGCCTGGGGGCGCTGGAGGTCGAGGATCAGTTGTCGCTGGCGCGCCACATGGCCGCCCAGCCGTGGGTCGACGCTGCGCGTATCGGCATCTACGGGTGGTCGTACGGCGGTTTCATGGCGTTGAGCTGTGCGTTGAAAGGCAACGGGCTGTTCAAGATGGCGATCGCTGTGGCCCCTGTCACTTCGTGGCGCTATTACGATACGATCTATACCGAAATCTACAACAACTTGCCGCAGTTCAATGCCGCGGGTTACGATGAGCATGCCCCGATCCGTTTGGCCCGTCTGCTCGATGACCGGCGGACGCGGCTGTTGCTGATCCACGGCATGGCCGACGACAACGTGCACTTCCAGCATACGGCCGAGATGGCCCGCGCGCTCAACCGGGCCGGCAAACGTTACGACATGATGGTCTACCCCGACCAGAACCATTCGATGATGCCCGACGATACCCATAACGTGCGGCAGAAGATGATCGATTACACGCTCGAACACTTGTAACGATGGAGGTCTCCGGCTGTTGGTTCGAAACGCCCGTCGGGCCGATGACGGTCACGGCGGCCGACACGGCCATAACGGCCGTGCGTTTCGGTCGTTTCGGCCCGCCCTACGGGGAGGCGTGCGCTCCGTTGCTGCGGCAGGCGGTCGGGGAGTTGCGCGAATATTTCGCAGGCTTGCGGCGCGATTTCACGTTGCCGCTGGCGCCGGCCGGCACTCCGTTCCAGCAGCAGGTGTGGGCCGCCCTGCGGGAGATTCCCTATGGTCAGACCCGCACCTACGGGCAGATTGCCGCGCGCATCGGTCGTCCGAAAGCCTGCCGGGCCGTGGGCATGGCCAACAACCGCAATCCGATCGCCATCGTCGTGCCTTGCCACCGCGTGGTCGGCAGCTCCGGGGCCTTGACGGGCTATGCGGCGGGGCTTCCGGTCAAGGAAGCGTTGCTGCGGTTGGAGGTAGAGAACAGATAGAAAAATTTACCCCTGCCGCAAAGTCGTGCAGGGGTAATTTTCGGAGCACCCGTTTCTTGCTTATTGTCCGTTTTTCCCTTTAATGTATGCGTCGATCGCTTTTGCGGCCGTGCGTCCGGCGCCCATTGCCAGGATTACCGTGGCGGCGCCCGTCACAGCGTCGCCGCCCGCGAAGACCCCTTCGCGCGAGGTCGCGCCTTGGGCATCGGCCGTGATGCAGCCGCGGCGGTCGGTCGCCAGCCCGGCGGTCGTGGCGGCCAGCAGGGGGTTGGGCGAAGTGCCCAGCGCCATGATCGCCACGTCGCATTCGATGTCGAACTCCGACCCGGGTTTCACGACCGGCGACCGGCGACCGCTCGGGTCGGGTTCGCCCAGCTCCATCTCCACGCACCGCATGCCGCGCACCCAACCGTCGTCCGTACCCAGGATTTCGACCGGATTGGTCAGCATCCGGAAGCGGATGCCTTCTTCCTTGGCATGGTGCACTTCTTCGGCCCGTGCCGGCAGTTCTTTTTCGCCGCGGCGGTAGACGATCGTCGCTTCGGCACCCAGACGGCGGGCCGTGCGCACGGCATCCATCGCCACGTTGCCGCCGCCCACGACGACCACGCGCTTGCCGACGTAGATCGGTGTGTCGTACTCCTCATCATAGGCGCGCATCAGGTTGGCACGGGTCAGGAATTCGTTGGCCGAGACCACGCCGTTGAGGTTTTCGCCCGGAATACTCATGAAGCGCGGCAGCCCGGCGCCCGAACCGATGAACACGGCGTCGAACCCCTCGTCGTCGAGCAGCGAATCGATCGTCAGCGTGCGCCCCACGATCACGTCGGTTTCGATCTCGACGCCTAAACGGCGTACCTGGTCGATCTCGCGCGCCACGATCTTCTCCTTGGGCAGTCGGAACTCGGGGATGCCATAGACCAACACGCCGCCCACCTTGTGGAGGGCTTCGAAAATCTTCACTTCATAACCCATCTTGGCCAGGTCGCCCGCGCAGGCCAGCCCGGCCGGGCCGCTTCCGATGACGGCCACGCGACGGCCGTTGCGAGGCGCTGTCGCCACGGCGAAATGCTGCTGTTCCAACTTCCAGTCGCCCACGAACCGCTCCAGCTTGCCGATGGCGACCGGCTCGCCCTTGATGCCGAGGACGCACGAACCCTCGCACTGGGTCTCCTGCGGGCAGACGCGGCCGCAGATCGAGGGCAGCGAACTGTCGCGCGAGATAACGGCAGCGGCTTCCGCCATGTCGCCCCGGTGCAGGGCAGCGATGAATCCGGGGATGTCGACCCCCACGGGGCAGGCCGCCACGCAGCGGGGGTTCTTGCAGTTCAGGCAGCGCGACGCTTCGAGAGTCGCCTCCTCGGGGCTGTAGCCGTAGCAGACCTCCTCGAAGTTGGTTGCGCGGCGTGCGGGGTCTTGTTCGCGCACAGAAACGCGCGGTATCTTATTTGCCATAGATATCTGATGATTGACAGCGCCGATCTGCCGCTTGAGACGCAAACAAACCGGCACCGGATTCAAATTCACTTGTCCAATCCTATTTTGCAACGGTGACCGGCCTCGCGTTCGGCAGCAATGGCTGCGGCGCGCTGCTCCTGGGTGCGGTACATGCCCTGGCGGCGCATCGCCTCGTCGAAGTCGACCTGGTGGGCGTCGAACTCGGGGCCGTCGACGCAGGTGAAGCGCGTACGTCCGCCCACGCTCACACGGCAGGCCCCGCACATACCTGTGCCGTCGACCATCAGGGCGTTGAGCGACACGGTGGTTTTCAGGTCGTATTTCTTGGTGGTCAGCGCCACGAACTTCATCATGATCATGGGGCCGATAGCCACGCACTCGTCGTAGCGTTCGCCCTCGGCGACCAGTTTTTCGAAAAGTTGCGTCACCAAACCTTTGAACCCTTCGGACCCGTCGTCCGTGGCGATGTAGAGCCGGTCGGCGACGGCCCGCATTTCATCGGTGTAGATCAACATCTGTTTGTTCTTGGCGCCGATGATGACATCGGCACGCACGCCATGTTCGTGCAGCCACTTGACCTGCGGGTAGACGGGCGCCGTACCCACTCCGCCGCCGATGAAGAGGTAGCGCCGCTTGCGCAGCTCCTCGGGCGGCAGCTTGACGAATTCGGAGGGGTGGCCCAGCGGCCCGGCGAAGTCGATCAAGGCATCGCCGGCCTCCAGGGCGCAGATTTTGCGCGTCGAGACGCCGATAGCTTGGGTGACGATGGTCACGGAGCCTGCCGCAGCGTCGAAATCGGCGATCGTGAGGGGGATGCGCTCGCCCTGCTCGTCGGCCCGCACGATGACGAACTGTCCGGGCAAAGCAGCCCGGGCGACGCGCGGCGCGTGGATTTTCATAAGCCAGATGCCTTCGGCGAGGCACCGCTTTTCGAGAATGGGATACATCTATTTGAGATTGGGTTTTTACGCTTCTATTCTTCGATGATGGCGTTCATGCGCAGCCGTCGCATGGGCCGCGCAGGATCGTTGGTGACCACGAGCAGGTGGTCGGTCAGTATGCCGTAGTCCTGCACCGAGGGGTCGAGGAGCAATTCGACCGTGCAACTGCCGCCCGGAGCGACCGTGCAGCCCGGCTCCAGCACCACGGCGATGTGTCCGTCGTTTTCCACGGCACGGACGATCAGCTCGCTGCCGCCCGAATTCGAAAGCACGAAAGTCTGGCGCTGGACGGGCGCCGAATGCTTCACATGGCCGAACTTGACGATCGTCGGGCTGAATTGAGCCTGCGGCGCAACGCTCTTTTCTGCCTTGGCGGGGTTGTCGATGCCGATTGCGTGGGCGACCAGCGCAATGTCGCTCTTGCGTCCGTCGATCCACACCTCCAGGGCATCGCGCAGCGTGCCGTAGTGGGATGCGGCTGCCGGAAGCGTATAGGCGAAAGTCATCTCGCCCCGCTCACCCGGAGCGACCGCATGCGGAGAGTCGACCGCAAGCAGGCCGCTGGAAATCCGGGGCCGCAGCTCCAGCCGCAGCGGACGGTCGGAGGTATTCGTATAACCGATGGACATCTGCTTGTGCTGCCCTTGATAGATATAGGTGAAAGCGCAAAGCGTACCGTCGAACCGCAAGCCGCCGCCCGCATCGACCGGGTAGAGTTCGTCGACGGTCTTTTCGCGCGGCACGACGCTGCCGCGGATCGTGAGCGCGGCCATCCGTTTCTTGTCGGAAGAGTAGACCCCCAGCTCCTTGACGAAAGCACCCGGGCGATTCATGGGGTCGAACGTCACTTTGATGCGGGCCGTCCCGCCCGGCAGAACGGGCTGGCGCGAAAACTCCGGCACAGTACATCCGCACGAAGTCGCCACGTCGAGGATCACCACGGGGCGGTCGCTGCGGTTGACGCCTTCGAAAACATGGCTGACGCGCCCGGCGCTCTCCTCGATCGACCCGAAATCCCACTCCGCGGGTTCGAACGCCAACTGGGCCTGCGCCGGAAGCGCACACCATAGAAGCGTGAATGCGAAGACGATATGTATTCTCAAAAGCATCGTTGCCGATCGGTTCGGATATGCAAAGGTACATTTTTTGCGAAAAATTCGCACAATAATTTTGCGGGAATCAAAATTTGCTATATATTTGCACTCCGAAACGGTTACAGACCGATTTTCGAAAGCCTGAATAGCTCAGTTGGTTAGAGCACATGACTGTTAATCATGGGGTCCTAGGTTCAAGTCCTTGTTCAGG
>JAIECN010000025.1 GCA_029068505.1 Alistipes sp. | reverse complement strand
ATTCAGACATTCGACATTTTTCTGATCGTCATGGCCGTGCTGGCCTTAGGCGTATTCGTGGCGCTCTACTTTTTCGAAGCCGGATACGGCTATCTGTTCAACCCGAAATACGGCCCTCCGGTGCACAACAAAATCGGCTGGGTGATGATGGAATCGCCGGTATTCGTGCTGATGTGCGTGCTCTGGGCGTTGAGCGACCGCATGTGGGAGACGGGACCGCTGGTACTCTTCCTCCTTTTCCAGACCCACTACTTCCAGCGCTCGTTCATCTTCCCGCTGCTGATGCGGGGCAACTCGAAAATGCCGCTCGGCATCGTATTGATGGGCATGACGTTCAACTCGCTGAACGCCCTGATGCAGGGCGGCTGGATATTCTATGTCTCGCCGGCGGACTACTATGCCGACTGGCTGGCGAAACCCTACATCTGGATCGGCGGCGCGCTGTTCCTGGCCGGCATGGCCGTGAATCTCCACTCCGACCATGTGATCCGCAACCTGCGCCGCCCGGGCGACACGCGCCACTACATTCCGCGCGGCGGCATGTTCCGCTACGTCTCGTCGGCCAACTACTTCGGCGAGGTGCTCGAATGGACGGGATTCGCCGTGGCTTCGTGGTCGTGGGCCGGAGCGGTCTTCGCGTGGTGGACGTTCGCCAACCTGGCACCCCGTGCGGCATCGCTCTACCGACGCTACGAAAAAGAATTCGGCGAAGAATTCACGCAACTCAACCGCAAGAAGATCATACCGTTCATCTATTGACATCAATATGGCCCTGCTGCGACCTGCGGCCCGCACCGTTCACCTTCAACTCTTCACCTTTCACCTCCGTTCCTAATGTCCGAACTGTTCACACCTTATAAACTGGGGCCGCTGACGCTGCGCAACCGCACGATCCGCTCGGCCGCATTCGAATCGATGGGCAAAGATTTCGGCCCCACCGAGCAACTCAAAGACTACCATGTGTCGGTGGCCCGCGGAGGCGTGGGCATGACGACGGTAGCCTATGCGTCGGTCAACCGCAGCGGCGTATCGTTCAACAAACAATTGTGGCTGCGGCCCGAAATCGTACCGGGACTGCGCGACATGACCGATGCGATCCATGCCGAAGGCGCTGCGGCCGGCATTCAGATCGGCCACTGCGGCAACATGACCCACTGGTCGACGGCGGGCTGCTTCCCGGTAGGAGCGTCGACGGGATTCAACCTCTACTCGCCGACCTTCGTACGCGGCATGCGCCGGAGCGAATGCGAGGCGTTCGCCAAAGATTTCGGACGAGCTGTCCGCACGGCCCACGAAGCGGGGTTCGACTCGGTGGAAGTACATGCGGGACACGGCTACCTGATCTCGCAATTCCTGTCGCCCTACACCAACCATCGGCGCGACGAATACGGCGGCTCGCTGCAAAACCGCATGCGCTTCATGCGGATGTGTCTGGAAGAAGTAGTCGAAGCGGCGGCACAATGCGGCATGGCAGTGCTGGTGAAACACAACATGGAAGATGGATTCAAGAGCGGCATACAGATACCCGAAAGCATCGAGATAGCCCGCGAAATCGAACGTCTGGGAGCGAACGGCATCGTGCTGACCTCGGGATTCGTGTCGAAAGCCCCGATGGCGGTGATGCGCGGCCGCATACCGACCAAGACCATGAGCTACTACATGCCCTGGAAGTCGTGGCCGCAAAAGATCGTCATCAACCTGTTCGGCAACCGGATGATCCGCCAATACGACTTCGAAGAGTGCTACTTCCTGGAAAACGCGAAGAAATTCCGCGCGGCACTGAAAGGCCCGCTGGTCTATGTAGGCGGTCTGGTGAGCCGCGAAGGCATCGAAAAAGTGCTGGACGCGGGATTCGACCTGGTGCAGATGGCCCGTGCCCTGGTGAACGACCCGGGCTTCGTGAACAAACTGCGCGACGGCGACCTGACGACCCGCTCGGGCTGCGACCACCGCGACTACTGCATGGCCCGCATGTATTCGGTAGACATGCAATGCTGCCACAACTGCAAGGAACCCATACCGGAAAAGATATGGTGCGAACTGGCCAAAATCAAGTGAGATGCGACGCGGAGAAGTAGTGAAAGGCAGCGCCTGGGCGCTGGTGACGGGCGCGGGATCGGGCATCGGACGCTGCTATGCCCTGCGGCTGGCGGCCCTGGGCTACCGGCTGGCGCTGGCGGGAAACCGCCGGGAACCGCTGGAAGCGGTGGAAGCCGAACTGCTGGCGGCCGGCTGTGCGGAAGTATTTCTGACGACCTGCGACCTGGCCCGGGCGGAAGCGGCGGAAGAACTGCATGCGACGCTGACGACGGCGGGAATCGCACCGGACGTAGTGATCAACAATGCGGGGATGTTCTCGTTCTGCGATATCCTGGCGACGCCCGAAGAACGGATCGACCGGATGATTCTGCTGCACGCACTGACGAACACGAAACTATGCCGTCTGTTCGCCACGGACATGGTACGCCGCGGAGCGAAGGGACACATACTGAACATGGCCTCCTACTCGCAATGGATGCCGTTTCCGGGGCTGGCGCTCTACAGCGCATCGAAAGCCTACCTGCACCAATTCTCGGTCTGCTTCGCCAAAGAGATGCGCGGACACGGCATCCGGGTAACGGCGGTATGCCCGGCGGGCGTGGCGACGGATCTCTACGGCCTGCCGCCCCGCTGGCAACGCATCGGCCTGCGGCTGGGCGCCCTGATCTCGGCGGACAAATGCGCCCGCCGCGGACTGCAAGCGCTCTGGCGCGGCCATCGCACGTGCGTACCCGACTGGTGGAACCGCATCGGAATACCGATCTGCAAGGTCCTCCCGATGTGGCTGCTTGCCCCGATCCGAAAAGGAACGATGAAGTTTCAGAAATAAGGAGGCCCGCAAAGCACAACAACGAGCGGCCGGTATTCCGATGCAGCACGACCAATCGCCCCGGCTTTCATCCCAACGAACAACCAGTCCGGGCACGGCTCGACGAAAGCCAAGCCGGATACGGGAAATTCAAGGCTGCCGCATTCATAAAGTTGTGTGCAAATCGTATGCAAATAGAAAAATCAACGAGTTGCCAATAGTAGCATAACTCGTTGATTTTCTGTTGTCGGGGAGACTGGATTCGAACCAGCGACCCCCTGCTCCCAAAGCAGGTGCGCTAACCGGACTGCGCTACACCCCGTTCCGATACGAAAAACAGACCGCCGACTGGCAGTCTGTCCATTTTGTCGGGGAGACTGGATTCGAACCAGCGACCTCCAACTCCCGAAGCTGGCGCGCTAACCGGACTGCGCTACACCCCGAACAAAGCCCCTACCTTCGTAAGAGCGCACAAAGATACACCTAAAATCCGAAAACGCAAAAAAATTCCGCAAAAAATACGATCCGGCGCCCGTCGAAAAAACCGAACGGACGATCGGCCGCACCTTGGTATGCTTCTTGCCGAGGCTCCGAAAAAACCGATCCATCGAGCTGCTGCACGCTCACGATCAGAGGGATCGAAGAAACATTTTGAGTCGAAGATGCGTATTCGAACATAAAACGTCATCTTATTGCTCAACCCGGATGACACAAGACGGATGACCTCGCACATGACAAAAGCCGATCCTTATAGGGATCGGCTTTTTTATTCGAGATACAAATTCGCGTCCTACAAACGCTTGTAATGACAATAAAGCAGATCGCCGTTGTCATCGCGTAAGTGCATGCCGCCGCCGAGACAATAACGGAACATGCGGCAATCGCCGCACGCCCCGCGGCGCGCCCACTCCCGGTTGCGGAACGGCTCGAAACGATTCTGCCACACGTCCCAAAATTTATCCTGGTAAATATTCCCCTGGTGGAAATTGGCCCGGATCGAGGTGCACCCCGAAATCGACCCATCGACGCGGATCGAAGCGACCGACACCCCAGCGGCACACTGATAGAACTGGTCGCGCACCTCGGCTTCATACCCCCCGAGAAACCCCTCGCAAGCATAACTGACGTCGATGCGCCCCTCCTGCCGCGTACGGCGGATGAACTCCAACAACTCGCGGAACTGCGCGTCGGTCAACCGCAACGACGGATCGTCCTTGGCCCGGCCCATCGGAAAGATCGAAAAAAGCCGCCACGACCGCACGCCCTCGGCGATCAACATGTCGCGGAACTCCTCCAACTGGGGCACCAGCGCCCCGGTGGCGCATGTCACGACATCGTAGGCCAGCCCGGGTTGACGGACGACCAACCGAATGGCGTCGAGCGCCTTGGAATAACTCAACGGATGGCACCGGAGGTAATTGTGTTCGCGTTCGAAACCGTCGAGACTCACCGAAATACTCCGCAGACCGGCATCGGCCAATGTCTGCAAGCGCCGTTCGGTCAAGGCCATGCCGTTGGTGACCATGCCCCACGGATACCCCCGGCGCGAAACTTCGCGCCCGGCATGTTCCAAGTCGTCGCGCAGAAGCACCTCGCCGCCCGAAAAAATAATAAGAACGGATGCCGGATCGACATGGGGCGTGATCTCCTGGTCGAGGACCCGGAGGAAATCGTCGACGGGCATGTCCCCGACACCCGGATCGACGCGGCAGTCGCTGCCGCAATGGCGGCATGCGAGGTTGCACCGCAACGTACACTCCCAAAAGAGCGTGTCGAGCCGATGCTCGGCGACCGTCGAACGATAAAGATCGGAAAAGATATCGAGGGCCAACCGCTTGCGAAGCCCCAACCGACACGCAAACATGGCTACTTATCCGAAAGCTCGGGCCGCGACGCACCGGTCAGGGGCACGTCGAGCGAATCGACGGGGCGCTCGGCGACGGGATCGACACCCGGCTGCCGACGCTGCGGAGGACGCACGCCGTACATCACCACGATCCGGTGACGCACCGTATCGGTCTCGGCCCCGACCTCGCACCCCTCCTGCGAAGAGGCGCTCTGCGCCGGCGTGCTGCGCACCGAAGAACATGCGGCCGAGAAACCGAGCAAGGAAGCCAGGAGCAATTTCAAATTTCTGTTCATACGCCTATCGAT
>JAIECN010000024.1:31960-74571 GCA_029068505.1 Alistipes sp. | reverse complement strand
GGGTTAAAATTCAGTTTTCAATAGTCTGTGTCTGAACTGCTGCGTCGGGTCGCTGGCCTTGCGCTGGTGCACCCAAAAGTGGTGTGCACCGAATCCGTACACGAAATAGTCGTCGAGCGGAACTCGGTTTTTCAGATTCTCGATGCCCTGCCGCAGTTCGGTTTCGCTGCCGGCGAGAAGTATCGTGTCTATCAGTCGGAGGAAAATTTCCGCCACCTCGTCGCAATAGGGACAGAAGAAAGATTCAATCGTTACGTTCATAGTTAGGGTATTTTATGCGGTTTGTTATGCGGTCATTCGCTGCTCGATTTGCGGCATGTTGCGTCTTACGAGGTTCACGATGCTGTCGTGGTGCTCAGTCTGCGAGTTGTGCACGCCGCGGCTTTGCACGACTTTGAGGGTATCCAATGCCACCTCGACCGTCTCGACACGCCTGCCGCAGACGGTCGCCGAGAAGATAAGCGAGTTCGGTTTTTCGTAGTAGGCATTGGTAAACACGCAGTGGTGCATGGCGTCGCCCTCCTCGACGAACTCCTGCACGCTCTCCAATACGCGCACGGAGAGGTCGCCATCGACAAAGACCAGCCCGAAAAAACGGGATTTGAGGTCGCGATAATGCTGTTCCTCCTCGGCGGCGCGGCGTTTGCGGTCCAGCAGCTGCACGCGCTCCTGCCGTGCTCGCTTCCTTTCGACAAGGCGGTCATGGGCTGTTTGCAGGTCAGCGGGGCAAACATACTTCGCGTTGTTGGTGTCCTTGCCGAAATGACGGAGCAGGTCGATGTAGTCGCGCCACACGGAAGCGTCCGATACGATGTAACCGTTGCGCAGGCAGATTTTGATTGCCGACCAATAGTTCGCGATATTCCACGATTGGCGGTTCGCATAATAAGACAATAGTGCAATCTGTCCCGCCTTCAAGAGCGTTTCGGCCTGCGGCGAGCGAAGGACGGTCGTAAAGAGGTCGAACGGCAGGATATTGTGGTACTCGCCCGTAAATCCGTTGCGGCGCAGTTCGGGGATAGTACGCTGGTGCGGATAGGTGGCGCACGGGATTATATCGTAGGCTTTGACGTTGTTTTTACCGCGCACCTCCATATCTCCGTAGAGATACCACAAATCGTAATAGCAAAACGACATGGCGCGCGGACGGGCGACGGTTACGACCTTGCCGTCGGGAGCAATCCACCGTTGCACGACCTCGCTAATCGAATAGTCGGCAGACTGCCCGACCTTGTGGGTCGCCTTGACATAATAGAACCGAATGACTTGATACTGCTTGCAGGTCGTAATGACGGAGTAATAAGATATGGTGCGGAATACCCGTCTGCGGGTCTGCAACAGCTTCAACTCCGTGCCGCAGTGGGGGCAGGTGCATTCGCAAAGGATGTCGGCCAATGCTCCGTCGCCCTGCCACGAGTGGCCGCACTCCGTGCAGGAGATGACACCCTTTGCCGACCTGCGGCCGATGTGGTCGAAGCAATGGCGGAACGCATGGTTTTTCTGCGCTTCGGTAATATGGGGCAAACGACGGCTCAATCGTGCGACCTCGATTTGTATCTGTGTCTTCGGTTTCATGGTGTTCTGCTTTTGAATTAGAATAATAGGTTCATCTGCTTGTCTGCGTCGGTCTGCTTCTTGGCGGCGGGCTTGCGCTGGGTAAGTTTTGCATAGGCTTCCTGCTCGGCGCGCTTCATGGCATCGCGGCGTGCCTGCTGTTTCTCCTCCTCGGTCAGTTCGATGGTGTGATTGACTACCACGCGGCAGTCGATGGACTTGCCGACCTCGATGTCGGGTTCGTCGTAGTAGTGGAGTGCCATAGCGTAGATTTCCTCGTCCGCGAAGCCATGGCAGCCGCTCGCCTGCACTTGGTTCAGAATGTAGGTCGTGCAGTCGTCGATGTTCTTCTGCGGGTCGGCGTAACGCTCGGCGAAAAGTTCGTCCGTCTCCGCCCGACGCTCCAAATAGGTGCGGATAGTCTGCTTGAAGTAGTCCGTTGCTTTATTCTCTCGTGCCATATATTGTCTCTTTTGCGGGGCGGTTTCCCGCCCCTTGTTCAACATCTATTCGTTCATGCCGATAAGTCGGCGCACTTGTTCCTCTTTGCTCTTTTGGAATATCCAGCCCGCCGTCTTCTGCCCCTCGTGGGTCAGTCGGCTGTTGAAGCGTCCGCCGAGGGCGGATAACTCCGTCTTGATAGGCTTCGTATCGCCGAATACGGCAATCGCTTTGTCGGAGTAGTCCACGAGGATAAAATCACCCTGCACGACCGTTTCGGGACGCTTATCCGACCGCTCCGCAGTCGCGTTCGACAGGCGGATATTGGCTTCGTCGCCTGCGATGTAGGCGAAATCCTCGATTGCCCGTTCGCGGTTGTATATCGGCGACTTGTGGATAATCCAACCGTAGTATTTGCTTTGCCCGAGGTAGTAGCCCGCGCCCATCGAGTATTTCTCGCGGTGTTCGTACTCCTCGCACGGCTCGGCCAGATAGGCCGTTTCGGGGAAGTTGGCGGCGCATTTCCGCATTTCGGAAAACAAGTCCCGCGTATGCGAGGAGAAACCCAAGATGACGGTGCGGACGGTACGATAGGCGAAGTAATCCGTCATGTGGTCGCTCTCGTCCTGACGGAGTTCCGCGACGATGACGGCCTTTGCCGTCGGGGGCAGGAGTGCGGCGAAGCGTTCGCGCCCGACAGCCTTGACGCACTCCACACGCTGCCGCTCCTGCTCGGCCTGCCGTGCTTCTTCGGCAGCTTGCTTCTCCGCCTCCTCTACGAGTAATGCCACCTCGAAAGCGTCCATAAACTGAGGGTTCACGTCGTCGTAGTATCGGCCGATACCGTGCTTGCGGGAAAGAGGTTGCAGAATGTCCGTGCGGTCTGTCTTTTTCGTGTCGAGGTTCAGCAGATGATACATGTAGCCGTCGTCGGTGTGTTCCACTTTGTAGACTACATATCGGTTCATCGCCATGTAAGGCCCGTAACCGATGACGATTTGGTTCTCTTTGACTACCTGCACGGTCGTGTCCGTCGTCGTGCCGCCGAATAATGAAATGTACTTTGCCATGTCTGTAAGTATTAGAAGATGCGAGTAAAAAGGAAGTGGAAAAAGCCGATGAGAGCCACGAGAGAAACAAGCCCCCGAAGAATACCCAGCAGGATATTACGACAGAATACGAAGCCTAAAACGACCCAAAGGAAGCCCTCGCCCCACGTGTAGAAGCCTAACGCCACCGCGCCGACCTGCACCCACGTCGTCCAACTCGACCCTATGCCAAGTGGAAGGTTGGAGGATTTCTGTTTCCGTTTATTTTTCTCTATGCTTCTCATAACCTTTGACTTTTTTTTATGCCGTAGCGGAGCCGGTATGGATGGAATCTGTTTCAGTAGCTTGAAAGGTTCGGGGTTAGCTCACGACAAGATTTTTGCGGGAAATACGCTTCGTCCGTAAGGCGCAAGGAAGATTTCCCGCAAAACCGCCCGCCGGCTCGATCTTGCACGAGCGTAAAGCCCGGAAATACCTTTGCTACTGCAACAGATTCATCCGATATATACCGGTCTTGCGCCGGCTGGCGAAAAGATGAGGAAAAGGTTACGGAAGAGAAGCTCGGAGAGAAAAAGCAATGCCGCGAACGTATATATACTCGTTCACGGCATCATATCGGCACGACCGGAAATATGGGGCTGTGCCACTCGTGGCCACTTCAATGCCACATGCGGCCATAGCATGATGACGCGTAGGATACGAACACTCGTTTGGCTATATTTGAACGTCCGGGAAGCAAAAACGAATCAAAATATGGAAATCGTAAGTATAGATACAAGGCTCTTCGACGAAATGATCCGACGGGTGAAATCCGTCGAAGAAAAAGCGGTCGCCTTATGCCGAAGTCAAGAGGACTTGGGGTTGAAAAAGTGGATGGACAATCAAGAGGTATGTGAAGTGCTGGGAATATCCCTGCGTACCCTGCAAACCTATCGGGAGAAGGGACTGTTGGCGTATAGCTGCATCAAGCACAAAATCTTCTACAAGCCCGAAGATGTCGAAGCCCTTCTGAAATCATCGTATCATCAGCAAAATCGAACGAAATGAAAAACTATCTGATGGGGCAGCAAGACCCCTGCATAAAGGATATTCTTCAACGGTTGGAGCATACGGACAAGGTGCTCGATAGGTTGAGCAAAAGCATAAAACGGACGTTCAACGGCGAACGTTTCATTTCCGACAGCGAACTGTCACGCGTATTGAAAATCAGTCGCCGGACATTACAGGATTATCGGAGCGCGGGCATACTGCCTTATTACCTGATTTCAGGCAAGGCTCTTTACAAAGAATCCGATGTTCAGCAGATGTTAGAAAAGGCATACCGACCTCTTTTCGATAATCGGAATCTGGTATGATAGGTAAAAGAAAGACGGCTGTATGAGCCGTCTTTTTTCTTTTCGGGGTTTCAGTTCAGCATTCTGTCCTTACTCGTCGGCATTTTCCAGACGATAGCTGGTGTCGTCGCTCGTTCTACGATCCATCGTCTGAATACTTCTGCGTTCTCGGATTTGAGCCGGAATGCCAATGCTGCAATCATTTCGAGGCTGTACCTCTCGACGATGTTGCCGTTTCGGCAGCGGGTGCGGCGGATAACGCGGTCTTCATGCAAAACTCCGCTTTTGCGTATCGCTCTGATATTCGCATTTACGGCAGCAGAGAATACTCCGAATAGATCGGCGATTTGGCTTTGCGTAAGCCAAATTTCGTTTGCTGCGGGACGAATCGTTACCCGTCCGTTTTCGATCATTATAGGTTGTATCGTCATAATTTCATTCGTTTAGTAAAGTCATTATATCAGTCGTTCGCCTGCTCGGTTTTCGGTTCTTCATAGAGTTCGATTTTTCGGCTTGCAGACAGTTTTCGCAGTTGCTTCGTATCCTCGTCCACCTTTCTGTCCGTTACGTGAGCATAGATTTGGGTCGTCATCAGTCGTCTGTGTCCCATCATGCGGCTGACGGTTTCGATCGGTACACCCAGCGAGAGCGTGATGTGCGTCCCGAAATTATGCCTTGCTCTGTGGAATGTCAGATTTTCAATTCCGTAGACTTTTCCCAGTCGTGGCATAAGTTTTTGTAACTTATGGTAGGAGCAAATCGGCAGCAGTCGTTCGTCGGTGCGTTCGGCCCGGTACTTCTCGATAATCCGTAGAGGTACGTCCAGCAGTCGCACGACCGATTCCGTACCGCTCTTCTGCCGTCGGATATGTATCCACCGTACACCCTCTGCGTCCTGCGTAATGTGTTTCTCCGACAGCTGTTTCAGGTCTGCATACGCCAGCCCCGTAAAGGTCGAGAAGATGAACCAGTCCCTCGCCCGTCGCAGTTCGGGATCGGCGACCTGCTCGGCGAGCAAGCGTTTCAAGTCGTCGAGTTTCAAGTGGCGGCTCTTGCGCTTCGGCAGTTCGGGGTGCAACGTGGCGTAAGGGTCGCGACGCAATGTCCTTTGATTAACCGCCCGCATGGTCATCTTCTTCAAACGGTAGAGGTGCTCGTGCACCGACTTCTGTTGCAGCCGGCGTTCCGTCCGCAGAAACAGGTCGAACGCATCGTAGAACTCACGGTCGAGGTTGCGGAGCATTATATCTTCCTGCCCGCATTTCCGCTGCACGAACTCCCGCAGATGGTTGTACGAGCGTACATAGCACTTATAGGTCTCTTTCGTGCGGTCGATGCCGATGCGCTTGCGGAACTCCTCGTTATGCTCCCGAAACAATGCCAACAGCGTCAGCGGCTTCTGTCCGATGCCTTTCACGGCATTCTTTACCAGCTCGGCCGTTACGAAACCCAAAGAGAGGTTGATTCGCTTGTAGTGCGCCTTGATTTCCTCCGTCAGCGCGTCGATGGCACGGTTCACCTCACCGGCATTGCGGCTGCGACCGTCGGCACGCCCCGTCTTGGGATTCCAGATTGCAGGGTCGACCGCGACTTTCATCCCGATTTGTGCCGCCTCGGCGTCGATGCTCACCTTGCACAAGAGCTGGCACAAGCCGTCCTTACGGACTTTCGTGCGGTTGATATAGAACAGCACGGCGAACGTGCTGCGGCGCACTCTATTTTCCGTATTCGTAGCTTTCACTATCGTCATAACTCAAAGAGTGATTAAATAGCGACAGTAAATCGTTCTGCAATCCGCTCGTCGAGCGACTGCGTGTCAATGTCGATTTTATTGTCGGTTACTTGGGCGTAGATCTGCGTCGTATCGACGCGGCTGTGCCCCAACATCCGGCTGACCGTCTCCATCGGCACACCATGCGAGAGTGTGATTTCCGTCGCGTAGGTATGGCGGGCCATATGAAAGGTCAGCTTGCGGTCGATGCCGCAGGTGGCGGCGAGGTGTTTCAGTCCCTTGTTCAATTCCGAGTTTCCGTACATCGGGAGCAATTTGCCGTCCGAGGTCGTATCGCGGTATTTGTCGATGATACGGAGCGGCAGGTCGAGCAGCGGTATCTCGAACTCCACGTTGGTCTTTTCGCGCGTCGCCTTAATCCACGTAGTTCCGTCTTCGGCCGTTTCGAGGTTCGCAGCAGTCAAGCGGCACATATCGCCGTAGCTGATACCCGTATAGCAGGAGAACAAAAACAAGTCGCGAACGAGGTAAAGCCTCGATGAAGGGAGCGGCGTTGTCATCAGCCGCTGCAACTCCTCGCGCGTGAGATAACGTCGTCTGCGTTCGGGACGCGGAGGCTCGTACCCAGAGAACGGATCGGCAGTGATGATTCCTGCGGCGATAGCCTTGTTGATGACCGTATGCAGGCGCGACATGTAGAGAACGACGGTGTTCGGAGCCAGTTTCCGTTCCGTGCGCAGATACAGATCGAACTTGCCGATGAACGACCGATCCAAGACGGAGAACGGAACATCCGACAGCCGCAATCGCTCCGACAAAAACCGTTCGACGTGTTCGTAGGCGCAACGATAAGTGCGTGCCGATTTAGCAGCCCGATTCACACCGACCCGTTTCTCGAAATGCTCGATGAACGAGCAGAAGTAATCGAGCAGCGTCTCTTGACCGAAAGCCATACCCAGCAGCAGACATTTGACCTCCTCGGCCGTTACCCGCTCGCGAACAGCAGACAGCTCGCGATAGATCGCCAGCGCCGAAGCCCGCAGCTCGTCTAATCGACGGTTGATTTCGACTGCTTCGGCACTTTTGCCTTTGGCACGACCCGACACCCACAGCGAACGCGGCGCAAGCATCTTGGCACTGAACACGCATTCCGACACTCCGACGGTCAATCGGCCCATGACGGGGCAACGACCCTCGGCATTCGTTTCGTTCACGTTCGTGCACCTTTTCTCGCCTCTGCATAGTGCGAACGAGTTCGCCTCTGCCCTCGGCTTACTGAAAACGTTCTTTTTGAGGTAGAACGCAACCTTTACATCCTCGTGATTCATAACTCTATTAACCATTTACAAAATTAACTGATATAGAGTTATTTGAAGCCGTGAAAAACAAAGCGGAACATAGAATAAGATACTATGTCATCACCTCCGAAGCCGTCTTTTCGCGAAACTCCGAGTAAAACGACTACCTTTGTCGTGAACTCATGCGAGAAAACCGGCGTCCCTCGAAGTGCAGACCCGTTTCCCAAAAGCGAAAACAAGGTTTTGCGACCTCCTTACCGACCCGAAAAAGGCAGCGGATAAGTAATGAAAACCTCGCTCAACTCCTCGAAATCCTGCTTTTCGGCCTTTTCGCAACTCGACGAGAATCAGCGGGTAACATTTCTGCCTCTCAAATACTTAACCTTATTCCTCCCCATAACCTTACTTTCTCCGAAATTCTTCGTATCTTTGTCCTCCGAAACGAAAACAACTATCATATGGCACTTCAATGCGGCATCGTAGGATTGCCCAACGTCGGTAAATCGACCCTTTTCAACTGCTTGTCCAACGCCAAGGCCCAGGCGGCCAACTTCCCGTTCTGCACCATCGAGCCTAACGTGGGCGTCATCACGGTGCCCGACGAGCGGCTCGTCAAGCTGGCCGAGATCGACAACCCCAAGCGCGTCGTCCCGACGACCATCGAGATCGTGGACATCGCCGGGTTGGTAAAGGGCGCTTCCAAGGGCGAGGGTCTGGGCAACAAGTTCCTGGGCAACATCCGCAACACCCACGCCATCATCCACGTGCTGCGCTGCTTCGACAACGGCAACATCACCCACGTCGACGGTTCGATCGACCCCGTGCGCGACAAGGGCATCATCGACACCGAGTTGCAGCTCAAAGACCTGGAGACCGTCGAGGGGCGCCTGGCCAAGACGCAGAAGCAGGCCACCTCGGGCGGCGACAAGAACGCCAAGAGGCAGGTCGAGCTGCTGCTGCAGTACAAGGCGGTGCTCGAACAAGGACGTTCGGCCCGCACCGTGGAGCTGGAGAAGGAAGACCGCAAATTGGTCGCCGACCTCAACCTGCTGACCGACAAACCGGTGCTCTACGTCTGCAACGTCGACGAGAAGAGCGCCGCCACGGGCAACGCCCATACCGAAGCCGTGCGTGCGGCCATCGCCGACGAGAAAGCCGAAATGCTCATCATCGCGGCAGCCACCGAGGCCGACATCGCCGAGCTGGAGAGCTACGAGGAGCGGCAGCTTTTCCTCGAAGACCTCGGGTTGAAGGAGTCGGGCGTGGCGCGTCTGATCAAATCGGCCTATAAATTGCTCGATCTCGAAACGTTCTTCACCACGGGAGCCGACGAAACCCGTGCCTGGACCTACTCGCGCGGAATGAAAGCCCCCCAGACGGCCGGCATCATCCACACCGACTTCGAAAAGGGTTTCATCCGGGCCGAAGTGATCAAGTACGACGACTACGTGAGTCTGGGTTCGGAAAAGGCCTGCCGCGACGCGGGCAAGATCGGCATCGAGGGCAAAGAATACATCGTCCAGGACGGCGACATCATGCACTTCCTGTTCAACGTATAAAGATCGATTTGCGCGGGGCAGCGGCGTGGCCGCAACACGACATCGGATTTCAGAAACTTAAAAAATATCGTACCATGAAAAAGTACATCATCATCGCTGCTGCAGCCATCGTCTGCGCCTTTGTTCTGGGTCGCTCCTACACCTACAAGTATCGTTCGCAGGACACCATCGTCGTGACGGGTCTCGGCGAGACGGAGTTCACCTCCGACTTGATCGTCTGGACGGGCACGCTGACGGCCGAGGCGCCCAACGTGGCCGCAGGCTACGCCCAGATCGAGGCAAGCAAGGCCAAGGTCAAGCAGTATCTGACCTCGAAAGGTCTGGACGACGACGCCGTGGTCTTCGAGTTCGTGAATGTCGACAAGCAGTACACCACCGTCTACCAGGACGGCAAGTGGGCCGGCAACCGTTTCTCGGGCTACCAGCTGCGCCAGCGCTTCACCGTCGAGTCCAAGGAGGTGGAGAAGGTCGAGACCATCTCGCGCGAAATCTCGTCGCTCATCGCCCAGGGCGTCTCGATCGAGGCCTACGCCCCCGACTACTACTACACGAAGCTCGACGACGTGAAAATGGGGCTGATCGAAACCGCCTCGGCCGATGCGCGCACGCGCGCCGAGAAGATCGCCGCCAATGCCGGCACGAAGATCGGCCGCGTGGCTTCGGCACGCATGGGCGTCTTCCAGATCACGGGCGCCAACTCCAACGAGGAGTTCTCGGCCGGCGGGTCGTTCAACACCTCGTCGCGCAACAAGAAAGCCCGCATCACCATGCGGATCGAATACCGAATAAAATAACGGACGCTTTATTTACTGTCGAACTTCCGGCAGAGCCGGGCGAGCCGCACTCCCCGGATGCGGAGGCTCGCAACTCCGGTGCTCGCGCTCCGCGGGCTGCGGCCCGATGAAAATATACTAACGAAAAAAACGATGAAAAGACCTGTCAGAGTCCGTTTCGCCCCCAGCCCCACCGGCCCGCTGCACATCGGCGGCGTACGCACGGCGCTTTACAACTACCTCTTCGCCCGCCAGCATGGGGGCACGATGATCCTGCGCATCGAGGATACCGATTCGCAGCGCTTCGTGCCGGGTGCCGAGGAGTATATCATGGAGTCGCTCAAGTGGTGCGGCATCGGGATCGACGAGGGAGTCGGTGTCGGCGGCCCCCACGCCCCCTACCGCCAGAGCGAGCGGCGCGAAATCTATCTGAAATATGCCCTCCAGCTCGTCGACGCGGGCTGGGCCTACTATGCGTTCGACTCGGCCGAGGAACTCGACGCCCTGCGCAAGGAGGCCGAGGCCCGCGGCGAGGCGTTCGCCTACGACCACCGGGTGCGCGAAAAACTGGCCACCTCGCTGGCGCTGCCCGCCGAGGAGGTCAAGGCGCGCATCGACCGCGGCGACCAGTGGGTCATCCGCTTCAAGATGCCCGTAGACGAGGTGGTAAAGATGGACGACCTGATCCGCGGCCACGTGGAGGTCTGCACCTCGACGCTCGACGACAAGGTGCTCTACAAGTCGGCCGACGCACTGCCCACCTACCACCTGGCCAACATCGTCGACGACCACCTGATGGAGGTCTCGCACGTCATCCGCGGCGAGGAGTGGCTCCCCTCGCTGCCGCTCCACTACCTGCTCTACAAGGCGTTCGGCTGGAGCGACACGCAGCCCGCCTTCGCCCACCTGCCCCTACTCTTGAAGCCCACGGGCGGCGGCAAGCTCTCGAAGCGCGACGGCGACAAGATGGGCTTTCCGGTCTTCCCGCTTTTCTGGAAGTCGCCCGCCACGGGCGAAACGGCCCGCGGCTACCGCGAAGACGGCTACCTGCCCGAGGCGTTCATCAACATGCTGGCCCTCTTGGGCTGGAACCCCGGTACGGAGCAGGAGCTGTTCTCGATGGACGAACTCATCGGCAGCTTCTCGTTGGAGCGCGTCTCGAAATCGGGCGCCCGCTTCCAGCCCGACAAGGCCAAATGGTTCAACGCCCAGCACATGCACCGCAAGAGCGACGCCGAGCTGGCTGCGCTCTACCAACCTGTCTTGCGCGAACACGGCATCGAGGTGTCGGACGAGCTGGCAGGCCGTGCGGCGGGCATCATGAAAGAGCGCGCCACGCTCACGACCGACTTGTGGGATTTGACCTCGTTCTTCTTCGTGGCGCCGACCCAATACGAGGAGAAGCAGACCCGCAAATACTGGAAAGGCGACAACCCGGCGATCCTGCGCGAACTGCGCGGCGTGCTGGCCTCGATCGACGACTTCTCGCTGGAGAACACCGAGCGCATCGTCCACAGCTGGATCGAAGAGAAAGGCTACGGCATGGGCCAGGTCATGAACACCCTGCGGCTGGCGCTCGTGGGCGCCGGCAAAGGCCCCGGCATGTACGACGTGACGGCGTTCATCGGCAAGGAGGAGTGCCTGCGCCGCATCGACCGGATATTGGAAACGCTGCAACCGGCGGAGGCATGATCGAGATCGAGCAGGATTTGTGGGGCATGACGCCCGAGGGCGAGGCGATCGTCCTCTACACCCTGCGCAACGCGCAGGGCGCCGAGGTGAAGCTCACCAACTACGGCGCCGCGGTCGTGGCCGTGACGGTGCCCGACCGCGAAGGGCGCATGGCCGACGTGGCGCTGGGCTACAAACGCCCCGAATGCTACTTCCGCGACAGCGCCGCCTGCGGCAAGAGCGTGGGCCGCGTAGCCAACCGCATAGCCGACGGCTGCATGACGGTCGACGGCCAGGAATACCGGCTCGAACGCAACAACAACGGCAACCACCTCCACGGCGGCACGCAAGGCTTCGCCGACCGGGTGTGGGAAAGCAGCGTGGAGACCAACCGCATCGTGATGGACTTGCTCTCGGATGACGGCGACCAAGGCTATCCGGGCGAACTGCACGTGCAGGCGATCTTCGACTTCGACGACGACAATGCGCTGGAGATCACCTACCTGGCCCGCACCGACCGCACGACGCCGGTGAACCTGACCAATCACGTCTACTTCAACCTCTCGGGCGAAGCCTCCGGCTCGGTGCTCGACCACGAACTGCGGCTCCGGAGCAGCCGCGTGCCGGAGATGAACGAGCGGCAGATACCCACGGGCCGCCTGCTCGACGTGGCCGGCACGCCGCAGGATTTCAGGCAATTCCGCCCCCTGCGCGACGGCATCGGCTCGGAGTTCAACCATATCCGCGACTTCCGGGGCTACGACCACCCGTTCGCCCTCGACGGCTGGCAGGCCGGCATCCTGGGCGAAGCGGGATGCCTGCGCGACCCGCGCTCGGGCCGGCAGGTCGAAGTGCTGACCTCGCAGCCCAGCGTGATGATCTACACGGGCAACTGGCTCTCGGGCGGATGCCCCGAGACCAAATCGGGCGGCCGCTATGCCGACCACGCCGGCGTGGCGATCGAGTGCCAGAACTTCCCCGATGCGGTCAACCGCCCCGAGTTCCCCTCGCCGCTGCTGCACCCGGGCGAACTCTACTGCCAGAAAACGGTCTATAAATTCAGCACATATTAGAGAAAGATTTCTTCAGAAAAGGAGGAATTTCCTCGGATACGAAATGTCTCGCCCCGGCAGCATCTACTGTCGGGGCGAATTTTATCCGGAAAGCGGCTGTTTCGGGCCGGGAGAATTTCGGGAAAACCCTTTCCCGAGCGCCCGGCGCCGCACCGTTACTTCTGCCGGAAATAGATCTGCATCGGCACGCCGGAGAAATCCCAACGTTCGCGCAGGTTGTTCTCCAAGAAACGGCGGTACGGCTCCTTGATGTACTGCGGCAGGTTGACGAAGAACGCGAACTGCGGCGTAGGAGTCGGCAGCTGGGTCACATACTTGATCTTGATATACTTGCCCTTGGTCGCCGGGGGCGGGTAATTCTCGATCAGCGGCAGGAAGAACTCGTTCAGTTCCGAGGTGGCGATGCGCCGCTTACGCGACTGGAACACCCGCATGGCCGTCTGCAAGACGTCGAGAATGCGCTGTTTGTTGATTACCGACGTGAAGATGATCGGAATGTCGTTGAACGGCGCGAGCTTCTTGCGCAGGAACTCCGTCCACTCCTTCATGGTGTTGCTCGACTTCTCGATCAAGTCCCACTTGTTCACTACGATGACGCATCCCTTGCGGTTGCGGACGATCAGGTTGTGGATGTTGAGGTCTTGCGACTCCAGCCCCTGCTGGGCGTCGAGCATCAGGATGCAGACGTCCGAACTCTCGATGGCGCGGATCGACCGCATGACCGAATAGAATTCGAGGTCTTCCATCGTCTTGCCCTTCTTGCGCATGCCGGCCGTGTCAACCAGATAGAAGTCCATGCCGAACTTGTTGTAACGCGTATGGATCGAATCGCGCGTCGTGCCGGCGATCGAGGTCACGATGTTGCGCTCCTCGCCCAGCAGCGCGTTGGTCAGCGACGACTTGCCCACGTTGGGGCGCCCCACGATGGTGATGCGGGGCAGGTCGTCGTCGTGCTCGGAGGTGGGATCGGCGGGCAACGCTTCGAGGATCGCATCCATCAGATCGCCCGTGCCGCTGCCCGACATGGAGCTGATGCAGAACGGATCGCCCAGCCCCAGCGAGTAGAACTCGTGCGAGGAGTAGATCTGGTCGTTGTTGTCGACCTTGTTGCAGACCAGGATGACCTTCTTGGAGGTGCGGCGCAGCAAATCGGCCATCAGGGCGTCGAGGTCGGTAACCCCGGTCGAAACCTCGACCAGAAAGAGGATGACGTCGGCCTCGTCGATGGCCAGCAGCACCTGCCGGCGGATTTCGTCTTCGAAAATATCGTCCGAATTGACCGTGTAGCCGCCCGTGTCGATGACCGAAAACTCCTTGCCGTTCCAGTCGGTCTTGCCGTAGTGGCGGTCGCGCGTGGTGCCGGCCGTAGAGTCGACGATGGCCTTGCGCTGGCCGACCAAGCGGTTGAAAAGGGTGCTCTTGCCCACGTTGGGGCGCCCGACGATTGCTACGAGGCTCATGGTATCCTTGCTTTTTTGCGGTTCAGAGCGCAAAGATACGCTTATTCGGCGAAAGGTAAAAGCCGAAAAGGGAAAATCGCGGGATTAAAACGTTTTAAACATCGATTTAAATCCTTTTTCCGGTCTGCATCCGAAGATTGCCGGCCGGATATTTATTTCTTCCCACCCCATGTTCATTATTTCTTTCTATCCCATATTCATGTTGAATATGCCTTGCTGCTCGGCATTGCCGGCCTGCACCGGATAGACCAGCACGAAGCTGTTTGCGGCGAGCGATTCGTCGAGGTAGGCCGGCATGCGGCCCATGCCCGCCTGGTAGGAAAGGCGGTCGCGGCGGCTCATGACCACCCACAAGCAATCGTCGTGACGCAGCTCGGGCAGCAGCTCGGCGGGATTGTCCCAACCCTGCTCCCGCACGACATATCCGGCGATGTCCTTGCGGCGCCGGCCGCGCAGATGGTCGAGCGTACGGGCCGGAGCATAGAAGATCAGCTGCGCGCCCGTGTCGTGGGCCAGATGGCGGATGCGCAGCAGCCAGGCCTGGAAGCCGGCTTCGAGTTCGGCGCGGCGCGGCACCACGACGATGTGGCGCCGGATGGTGGGGAACGGCTGGGCCGGGCGGTAGATGAAAGTCGTCACGTTGCACTGCCCCAGCACGGCGGACAACGTCTTACCCAGCGCCGAAGGGGTCGCGGCGCCGAACATGCCGGGAATGGGGAGGTTGGCCCCCGCGCCGCTCTCGTGCATGCCCAACACCAGATCGGTGATGTTGCGCTCGCGCACGGCGCTGACGATAGCGTTGACGATGTTCACATCGTAGCGCAGCAGGCGGTGCATGTGTATGTCGGCGGCAGCGGCAGCCACGGCGGCCGTGTCGAGCAGCGCCTCGGAACGCTTCTTCATCTCGGGATCGTCGGTGCGGTTGTCGATGACATTCAAGGCATAGAGACTGCGGTATTTTTGCTTGGTCAAGGCGATGCTCAACCCCACCAGCTCGCCGATCCCCTCCTTGCGCGAAACGGGGATCAGCACATGCTCGCCCGAACCGCGCCCGGAGGCGCCCTGCGCCCCTTTGATAGCGATGTTGTGGGCGCCGTGCTGCGACGCGAAGGTCGAAATGGTGCAGGTAGCCAGGATCATGAGGATCGTACCGTTGAGCACCGCTTCGTTGAGCAGCCGGATCGGCTCGCCCTCGGGCGTATGGCCCAGCACGACGCTATAACCCACCATCACAGCGGCCAGCGTGGCGGCCACGTGGGCGCTGCTCAAACCGAACAACAGCGTGCGCTGGTCGCGGGATAGGCGGAAAGTCTTCTGCGTGAGGCAGGCGGCGACGTATTTGGCGGCCGTGACCATGACGATCATCACGACGCTGACTTCGAGACTCTCCCAACTCTGGAAAAACGCGCGGTAGTCGATCAACATGCCCACGCCGATCAAGAAGAAGGGGATGAAGATGGCGTTGCCGACGAACTCGATGCGGTTCATCAGGGGCGAAGTGCCGGGGATGAGGCGGTTCATGGCCAGACCGGCCAGAAAGGCTCCGATGATGGGTTCCAAACCGGCGACCTGGGCCAGATAAGCCCCCAAGAAGACCATGACCAGCACGAAAACATACTGCGAAACGCTGTCGCTGCACCGCTTGAAGAACCAACGGCCCAACAACGGGAAGCACACCAGAATGACCGCCACGCAAGCGACGACCGAGAAGCCGAACCGGTACCAGAATGCCTGGTCGGCCTGGCCGGTAGCGAGTCCGACGACGACCGTCAAGACCATAAGGGCCAGGATGTCGGTGATGATCGTACCGCCGACAGCGATCGTCACGGCCCGGTCGCGCGTGATGCCCAGGCGGCTGACGATGGGATAGGCGATCAAAGTCTGCGACGCGAACAACCCGGCCAACAAGATGGACGAATAGATCGGGTAACCCAAGATATAATGCCCTGCGACGATGCCGAACGCCATGGGCACGGAAAAGGTATAGAGTCCGAAAACGAGACTGCGCCAGCCGTTGCGCCGGAAGTCGTTCATGTCCATCTCCAACCCCGATAGGAACATGATATACAAGAGACCTGCCGTGCCGGAAAGGATGATGCTGCTGTCGCGCAGAACGAGGTTCAGCCCGTTGGGGCCGATGACGGCGCCGGCGATGATGAGTCCCAGCAGATAGGGAATCTTGAGCCGGTTCAACACGAGCGGCGCGCCCAGCACGATGGCCATGATGAGCATGAACTTGAGGATGGGATCCTCCAGCGGCAAAGTGATCGAAGGAAAGGACAGCAAAAAAAACATAGAAACAACCTGTTCGCCTTTATAGGAACCGGAATCCGGTTCGTTGGGTAAAGATAACCATAATTGCGCAAACCTCCGCACGCGGAACCGAAAAACTCGCCGGCGAAGCACAAAAATGCACGTTGCGGCCGGATTTTTGGTCGAAGCACCCAAACGAACGGACGGACAGATAATCGGTCGAAACAGAATGTAGGCCTCGGTCGGACAACCGGTCGGACGGATTGTGGAATGGTCGGATCGGCCGCGAAGCATTCCGACAATTGCAGAAAATCCGCAGATCGGCAGCCGCAGTTCTCCGGGGCGTTTTTGCGGACAAGTACTTTTAATTTTCGGTCGGCCGAATGCCGTTTTGCAAAAAAAATGTATCTTTGTAAAAATGCAACACAAGAAAGTAGACAAACGTTTGTTGGCCCCCGTTCTGGCGGGGTTCTTCATCATGGGGTTCTGCGACATCGTGGCTCCGATCACGGGCCGCATCGCAGCGGATTTTCCGGCCGGGCGGCAGGAGGCCGTCAGTTTCCTGCCCACGATGGTTTTTCTGTGGTTCCTGGTGCTGTCGGCACCCGTCGCCGCACTCATGAACCGCATCGGCCGCAAGGCTACCGCCCTGCTGGGCTACGGATTCACGTGCATCGGTCTGCTGGTGCCGTTCGCCGCAGGCGAAGGGTGCGCCCTGGGCTGGTACTTCGCCGGCTTCGGCCTGCTGGGCATCGGCAACACCATCGTGCAGGTGGCGGTCAACCCGCTGCTGGCCACCATCGTGCCGGGCGAGCGCATGACCAGCTACCTGACCGTGGGGCAGATCTTCCGCAACACCTCGCTGCTGCTGCTCGCGCCCATTGTCACGGGACTCGTCGCCGCGACGGGTTCCTGGCGCCTGCTGCTGCCGATCTATGCCGCGCTGACCGTGGCCGGCGGCGTGTGGCTGCAACTGACCTCCGTGCCCGAACCGCCGAAAGCCGCAGACGCGGCCGGACTCGCGGAGTGCTTCGGCCTGCTGCGCAACCGCACCGTGCTGCTCGCCACGCTGGGCGTGGCCTGCTTCATCGCGGCCGACGTGGGCATCGGATTTTTGTCGGTGCGGCTGATCGACGCCCCCTCGTCGATACTCACCACCACAGGGTTCTACGCCTGCCGCATCGTCGGCACGCTGGTCGGCGCATGGGTGCTGGTGCGCTACTCCGACGTGCGCTACCTGCGCTGGAACATGGCCGGCGCGCTGGCCCTGGCCCTGCTGCTGCTCTTCGTGCGCAACGAAACGGCGATCTATGCTGCCGTGGGCGCGCTGGGATTCGCCATGTCGTGCGTCTTCGCCACGTTCTATGCTGCGGCGACCAAGGCCGAAGCGGCGCATGCCAACGGCGTGGCGGGGCTTATGATCATGGCCATCGCCGCGGGCGCGCTCTCAGGGCCGGTATGCGGCGCCATCATCCGGGCGTCGGGCCATGCGTATGCGGGCATGCTTTTCGTAGCGGCGTGCATCGCCTACATGCTGTGGGCGGCATGCAAACTGGAAAACAACAATTCATAACTCAATAAATCGAAATGCTTCGCAAACTTCTTTTTACGATTCTTCTCGTTTCGGCAGCCGCGGCTGCCGACGCCCAGCCGGTGAAGGTGGAATGGGGCGTGATGGGCGGCATCAACGTGCCCGACTACACCACCAACATGGACCGCGCCGACATCAAGAACAAACTCGGCTGGCAGGCCGGACTGGTCACCTCGCTGAAAATCGGATGGTTCTCGGTCGATCCGCAAATCCTCTACGTGCGTCAGGGCCTGCGCATCCGGCAGGAAGGGGGCGACGAAATCAACCTCAAGTCGAACTCGATCGACGTGCCGGTGCTGGCGGCTTTCCGCCCGATCCGCATCGTGCGCATCTACGCCGGGCCGGTCTTCACGGTGATGAACGACTGCAAGCAGAAGTCGGGAGGCGACAAGATCGACTTCGGCCGCATACGGCCCACGCTCTCCTACTCGGTGGGCGCCGGGGTCACGCTGTTCAAACATCTGCTGGTCGACCTGCGCTACAACGGCCAGTTCAAGGCCAAGACCGACGTGGAGCTGCCCGACGGCAGCCGCATGGACAAGCTGCGCACCTACAACGTGGCCCTGAGCGTGGGCTATCTGTTTTAGCCTATGACCGAACAAGTCGGAAAGGAGATAGCGGTCGAAGGCGTCGACCCGCGCGAGCTGTACGGCCCGCAGAACCTCTACCTCGACCGGATCAAGGCGCTGCACCCCTCGCTCAAGATCATCGCCCGCGGCTCGACGCTCAAAGTGCTCGGCGCCGAGAACGAAACAGCGCAGTTCCGCAAGCGCTTCGAAGCCTTCGCAGCATACTACGCCAAATACGGGCATGTCTCGTCGCAGGTCGTAGACCAATGCTTCGCCGCAGGGATGCCCCAGGAGCAACCCCTCGACCGCGACACGATCGTCTACGGCAACAACGGACACATCGTACGCGCCCGGACGATCAACCAGCAGCGGCTGGTAGCACTCTACGACCGCAACGACCTGCTTTTCGCCGTGGGGCCGGCCGGTTCGGGCAAGACCTACACGGCTATCGCTTTAGCCGTGAGGGCATTGAAAGAACGCCAGGTCCGGCGCATCATCCTCACGCGCCCGGCCGTCGAGGCGGGCGAGAAACTGGGTTTTCTGCCCGGCGACATGAAGGAAAAGCTCGATCCCTACCTCCAGCCGCTCTACGACGCGCTCAACGACATGATCCCGCCGGCCCGGCTGGTGAAACTCATGGAGGAGGGCGCCGTGCAGATCGCCCCGCTGGCCTACATGCGCGGGCGGACGCTGGACAACGCTTTCGTGATCCTCGACGAAGCGCAGAACACCACCCTCTCGCAGATCAAGATGTTCCTCACGCGCATGGGCGCCAACGCCCGGTTCATCGTCACGGGCGACGTGACGCAGATCGACCTGCCGCGCAAGAGCGACAGCGGCCTGGTGCGGGCGATGGAGATTCTGCGAACGGTCGAAGGCATCGGCATCGTGGAGTTCGACAAACGCGACATCGTGCGCCACGAACTGGTCAAGCACATCGTCGAGGCGTTCGACAAACACACGACGGAACGCAACGAAGAATGAAAGAAACGTCCGCCGCTCCATGAATATCTGCTGGAACAACACCTCTTTTCGAAAACAACAAAAAAACCCGATACCGTCATGGAAAGAAACTTATCCGCTTTGAAACCTGCACTGGTGTGGAAACACTTCGCCGAAATCGTACGCATCCCGCGCCCCTCGGGACATGAGGAGAAAATCCGCGAATATGTCCTCGGCTTCGCCCGCTCGCTGGGCCTGGAGTGCAAGGAGGACGAGGCGCACAACATCTATGTGCGCAAACCAGCATCGGCCGGCATGGAAGACCGCAAGGGCGTGATTCTGCAAGCCCATCTGGACATGGTGCCGCAGAAGAACAACGACAAGCAGTTCGACTTCACGACCGACCCGATCGACGCCTACGTCGACGGCGGATGGGTCACGGCCGACGGCACGACCCTGGGTGCCGACAACGGGATCGGCGCAGCGGCGATTCTGGCCGTGCTGGAGGACGACACGCTGGCGCACGGTCCCCTGGAAGCGCTTTTCACGGCGACCGAGGAGACCGGCATGGACGGCGCTTTCGGTCTGAAGGCGGGGCTTCTGCAAGGCGACATCCTGCTGAACCTCGACTCGGAGACCGAGGGCGAACTCTACGTAGGCTGCGCCGGAGGTCTGGACGCCAACATCGTATTCGACTACACGCCGGCGCCGATGCCGGCCGAGGGCTACGAAGCGATGCGCCTGACGGTAAAGGGCCTCAAGGGCGGCCACTCGGGCATACAGATCGTAGCCCAGCGCGCCAACGCGAACAAGCTGCTGTTCCGGCTGCTGAACGCCGAAGCGGAAAAACGGGGGATTCGCCTGGCCTCGGTCGACGGCGGCGGACTGCGCAACGCCATTCCGCGCGAAGCCGAGGCGATGATCCTGATCCCCACGGCGCAGCGTGCCGCTTTCGCCGAAGCAGTGGATGCCTATGAAAAAACCGTGACGGCGGAATTCGCCGGCATCGAGGACTCGATATCGATCCGTCTGGAAGCCTGCGCGGCGCCGGCGGAGGGCATTCCGGCCGACGTGGCCTCGAAGCTGACCCGAGCCGTAGTCGGCTGTCCCGACGGCGTGGTGCGCATGTCGCTGTCGATGCCCGGGCTGGTGCAGACGTCGACCAACCTGGCCCGCGTGGTGTCGGACGGCCGGACGATCAAACTGCAATGCCTGCTGCGCAGCTCCGTACGCAGCGAAAAGGAAGCCCTGGGCGAAGCGATCGCGGCGGTCTTCGCGCTGGCGGGCGCCGCGACCGAACTGACGGGCAGCTACGACGGCTGGAACCCCGACATGCAGTCGCCGATCCTCAAGGCGATGACGGCCTCCTACGAACAACTCTATGGCACGGCGCCGTCGGTGACGGCGATCCATGCGGGTCTGGAGTGCGGCATCATCGGCGGCAACTACCCGGGGCTGGACATGATCTCGTTCGGTCCGACGATCTGCTACCCCCACTCGCCGGACGAGAAGGTGGAGATCGCCTCGGTGGCGAAATTCTACGACTTCCTGGTACGCACGCTGGGCAACATACCCCGAAAATAACCGTCCGTGGAACAGACCCGAACGAAATGGTTCGCGATCGTCAACCCGGTGGCGGGCGGCGGACGCGGACTGGACGACTTCCCGCAGATATCCAAGCATCTGCGCGACGCGCACATATGCTGCGAACCGGTGTTCACCGAACATAAGTTCCATGCCACGGAACTGACCGTCACGGCCGTGCGCGAAGGCTACCGCCACATCATCGTGGTGGGCGGCGACGGCACGCTGCACGAAGCGGTGAACGGACTCTTCATCCAGCAGGAGGTGCGTCCCGACGAAGTGCTGCTGGCCGTGGTGGCCGTAGGCACGGGCAACGACTGGGTGCGCACGTTCGGCATCTCGAACCGCTATCAAGACGCGATCGCCGCGATCGCCGCGGGGCACTCGTTCCTCCAGGACGTGGGCGTGGTCTCGTACGAAGAATCGCACTACCGCCAACAACGCTACATAGCCAACGTGGCCGGCGCGGGGTTCGACGCGCAGGTGATCCGCAGGCTGACCCACATGAAGAAGAAGGGCCACAAGAGCCGCTGGCGCTACACGTGGGGCCTGGTGCGGTCGTACTTCAGCTACAAGTCGACGGGCGTGAAGGTGTGGGTCGACGACCGCCTGGTCTACAACGACCTGCTGTTCTCGGTGGCGATCGGCATCTGCAAGTACAACGGCGGCGGCATGCAGCAGCTGCCCGACGCGGTGGCCGACGACGGCATGCTGGACGTGTCGCTGATCCGCCCGATCCACTTCTGGCACATCCTCTTCCGCTTCCGCTATCTGTTCAACGGCGGCATCTACCGCATCCGCCACGTGCTCCGGCAGCGCGGCAGCCGCATACGGATCGAATCGTCGCCCGAAGTGTCGGTCGAAGCCGACGGCGAACTGCTGGGCGAAACGCCGCTGGAGTTCTCGGTGCTGCACAAGGCGATACGCATCGTTGTGGGCGCGGACTTCCTGAAAAAAAACGAGTAGGACAAATGCCCGGCGGCACGCATCGGGCACCATCAGTTACGCTTCGGGCGGGACTTCCGATCGTGGAAGCCCCGCCCGCGCGGTTTTCAGCAGAATGGCAGGACGCTACTCGACGGTCTCGATCACGTCGACCTCGGTCACCGTCCAGCTGAACAGATCGTTGGCGCACTCGCTCTCCATGCGGCGGATGCGCGAATGGTCGGTCGTGTCGGCCAGCACGGCGTTGAAGAACTGCGTCATGGTCTGGTAGGCCCCGTTGACCTTGTAGGCGAAGCAGTTGTAGAACTGGCGCTGCTGCTCGTGATCCAACCCGGCCGGCAGCACGCCCTGCGCCACCAGGTAGGGATAGGGATAGATGTGGCGCATGTTGCGGGCATCGGCGTTGAGTTCGTCGACGATGGCCGTCACGACCACCATGTCCACCGTGTCGTTGACGCCGGGCATCTGGATGAAGGTGGTATAAACGGGATAATCGGCTTCCAGATCGGTGGCCACGCCGTCGGTGAAGACCACGTATTCGTCGTCGGTCAGGTCGTCCAGATAGGCCATCTGGCGGTAGTCGCGCAGCGCTTCGCGCATGGCTTTGCGTTCTTCGTGGTTCCATTGGCGGCGTTGCGAGCAGCCCATCAGTCCTGCGGCCATCACGGCAAGGAGGGGCAGGCAGAGGAGAATTTTTTTCATTGTTTACCTCGATTTTGGTTTTACTTTCCTGCCGTTCCGCAATCCATGTGCCAAACAACCGGAATCCCCGGCCATAAGCTGCCGGCCGCCCCGGAAAAACGACGATCCTGCGAAAAAAGCGTAGATTGCGGATCGAAAACACTATCTTTGCCCTATGGACGTATTGGAATTCCGCGATTATTGTCTCTCGCTGCCGCTCACGGAGGAGAGCACCCCGTTCGACGAAACGACGCTCGTCTACAAGATCGGGGGCAAGATGTATGCCTGCGCCGACATGGCCGAATTCGCGCACTTCGCCGTGAAATGCGACCCCGACGAGGCGCTGCGCCTGCGCGAACGCTACGCCGAGATCGGCACGGCGCACCACTTCAACAAACAACACTGGAACGGCATACGCACCGACGGCGACCTGCCCGACTCGTTCCTGCGCGAACAGATCCGCAACTCCTACCTGCTGGTGCTGCGGCGGAACGTCGCGCCCAAGGCGCTGCGCGACGAAATCCTGGCCTACGTCGAACAGCACGGACTGCCCGAATAGAAAAAAGCGGCCCGCCTTCATCGGCGGGCCGCTTCGCTTATCTTGCAACCATGCGGCGCCAGCGCAGGTAACCGGCCACGGCGAGCACCGAATAGAGCGCATAGAGACCGGCTGTGAGGGAGATGCCCTTGTAGAAATAAAGCCCCACCGTCACGATGTCGACCGCCAGCCACACGAGCCACTGCTCGACCCACTTGCGCGAAAGCATCCAATAGGCCACGATGCAAAGCGCCGTAGTGAGGCTGTCCCAGAACGGCACCGTGCTGTCGGTGAACCGCACGAGCAGCCCATAGATCGCGGCATGCAGCACGGCATAGCCCACGACGAGCGCCGGGAGCCACCTCCAAGGCGTATGGGCGACGGCGACGGCCGAAGCTCCCCGGCGGGGCGCGTTGTGCCACACGGCCCACCCGTACAATCCGGCCAAGACATAGCAGACCTGCATCGAAAAGTCGGCATAAAGCCCCGCCTTATAATAAAGCGCGCCATGCACCACGGGCATGATGAGTCCCACGATCCACAACCGGATGTCGGCGCGGTACTCCAACCAAAGGTAGAGCAGTCCGAGCACGACGCCGACGATTTGCAAAAACAATTTTATGTCCACTTCGACAAGGTAAAAATCGAAAGCAGAAAGCGGTGCGGATAGCAGCCGCCCCCTGCTTTCAGCGTTCCATTCAGAATTTGACCGTCACGTTGGCCAGCACATGGAGCGGCGCCTGCGGGAAGTAGAACGCATGGTCGGTGCGCACGCCCTCGTAAGACTCCGACCAGCCGTAGCCGTTGCTCTCGTAGCGGGCGTCGAACAAGTTGTAGATCGCCACGCCGAAACGCACGCTGCGGGCCGCGCGGGTGCGGAGCGTGTAGCCCAGATTGAGGTTGGTGACGCAATAGCTGTCCAACCGCATGTCGGGATTGGCAAAGTTGGTGAAATACTGCTCGCCGACATACTGCGTATGCAACAAAGCCTCGAAACCCCGGATGTGGAAATCGAGGAACAGCGACCCCATGGTCTCGGGCGAATAGGAGATGCGCGTGGTGCCCATTTCCCGGGTGTGGTAGCCGTAGCCGTCGTCCGTGACGTTGCCCTCGACGGCGTAGTCCACCACCTTGTCCACATAATTCTTGATGCGGTTCTGCGAGAAAGTGGCGTTGGCGCCGACCGTGAACCAAGGCAGCGCGCGCCAGGCGGCCGAAAGCTCGATGCCGCGGCGGTAGCTCTTGGGCACGTTGATGTTCAACGCGTCGTAGTTGTCGTTGATGCGGCCGGTCTTGACCAGCTGGTTCTTGTAGTACATGTAATAGAGGTTGGCCCCGACGGTCACGGCCGGCAGCTCGAAGCGGTAGCCGATCTCATAGTCGAACATCTTCTCCGAGGAGGGATAGCTGTCGTCGTCGGCATACATGTAGCGATCCGTGAAGTCGCCGCGCGTGGGTTCCTTCTGCGCGATGGCGAACGACGCGAAAAGGGTGTGGTGCTTGGCGAAGCTGTAAGTCAGACCGGCATGCGGGTTGAAGAAGTGGTAGCGCTTGTCCACGTCGATGGGCTGCATGCCGACCGACGAGGAGACATAGTTGTCGTTCACGCCCCAAGCCTCGTAGCTCACATAGCGGTACTGCAAGTCGGCGAAGAGGTTCAACCCCTCGGCCACCGTCCAGTTGGCACGTCCGAAGATGTTGAAATCGTGCTTGTTGACATCGTTATAATACCAGGCGGCATTGCGGTCGAACTCTACACCGCCGTCGATCCACTCCAACTCGCCCCAATGCGGGCACGAATAATAACTGTACGAACCGCCGAACGACACATCCACCGTCCGGGCATGATAATGCGCCGCGGCGTTGAGACCGCCCAGGTGGTTGCGCATCACCTTCTTGCGGATCAAGTCCTTGCGCACCTTGTTGCCCTCGCTGTCGAACGCCACGTCGTCGGCGAAGCCGTACTCCACGAGCTTGGCGTCGTCCTTATACTGCTTGTAGAAACCGTCGCCGTAGGTATAGAACGCGGTGGCGTTCATCGACCACTCCTTGTTGAACGTATGGTTGAAAAGCAACTGGTTATTGATTTGCAGATAGTTGTCGGTCTGGTCGTCGTAATAGTCGACATGATAGGGATTGCCTTTCTTGTCGTAGAGCGTGAACGGGCCGTCGGAAGTCGCATACTGACCGCTGTCGTGATAACGACGCCCGTACCGGGCCATATCCTCCTTGGAGACGCCGTTGTAAGTGAGGTAGGTTTTGGCCTTGCCGCCGAACGAAACGAACTTGACCATCGTGCTGCCCCCGTAGTAACCGGCCTGGAACATGTAGGAACACAGATCGGTGGAGCCGCGGTCGATGTAACCCTCCGACCCGATGTGCGTGAGGCGTCCGTCGAGCGCCCAATGGCCGCCCAACAACCCCGACGAGAAATGCACGGCCTGCTTGTTGGTGTTATACGACCCGTAGGAGAGCGACGCCGAACCGCCGAATTGGGTAGAAAGCGTCTCGGTGGTCATGTTGATGGCGCCGCCGAACGCTCCGGTGCCGTTGGTCGAGATGCCGGCGCCGCGCTGGATCTGCATGTCGCCGACGGCCGAGACGAGGTCGGGCGTATCGTACCAATACATCGAATGGGAATCGGGGTTGTTCATCGGCACGCCGTTGATGGTCACGTTCAGACGCGTGGCGTCCGTGCCGCGCAGCCGCATCGAAGTGCCGCCGATGCCGATGCCGGTTTCGTTGGTGGCGATCATCGAGGGCGTGAGGGCCAGCACGGAGGGGATGTCGTAACCGAAGCTGTTGCGGGCGATCTCCTCGCGCGAAACGGAAGAATAGGCCACGGGCGTAGACCCGGTGGCGCGCGTGGCGGTCACCTCGATCTCCTGGAGCCGGTACATGCGCACGGAATCGTCGGGATGCACGGCATCGGAAGCCGGCAGCCCCTCGGAAAACGATACGTCCTGCGAAGCCGGCGCGGCGACGCCCCTCTCCTCGGGCAATTCTTCGCATCGGGACACGGCGAAGTGCCCGGCATGGACAACCTGGCACAAGGCCAAGGCCGCGATGGGTAGTAGAAACCTTTTCATAGATACTTTAATTTTGGGTTAAAGAATGAAAAGGGGTATGTGTGTCGATTACGCGTATTCCCGGTTTCGGCATTACCCGTATCCGGTTCAATGGGTATAATCTCAGCCTGATAGTAAGGCACCCCTTCGAAATATCGGGGGCAAAGATAGAACTAATAATCAAAAAAAGAAAACTTAAACCGATATTCCTGCCCGAACCGGCGCCGCAAAGCCCCGGCAGGCGGTCCGGCGCCGAAAAAACGCAGGCCGCGGGCATCGACGTCGTATGGTACGCATGCGCATCCGCAAAAAAAGTTCCGGAACCTTTGCGGCACCGGAACTTTCGGTAAGTCGGAAAAATGCGACGAGCTATTTTTTCCACAACTGCGACATCTCCTCCAAGGTCTTGCCCTTGGTCTCGGGGACCCAACGCCACACGAAGAGTGCCGAAAGCAACGACATCAACGCATAGATGCAATAAGTGCCGCCGACGCTCCAGGCGCTCAACGAAGGGAACGTGGCCGAGACGAGGAAGTTGGATATCCACTGCGCCGCCACGGCGATGGCCACGGCCTGCGAACGGATGGTGTTGGGGAAGATTTCGGCGATCAACACCCAGCAGATCGGCCCCCACGACATCATGAACGAAGCGGTGTAGATGATGATGAAAACCAAGGCCGCCATGCCGATGGAATCGGTGAACGACAACGCGGCCAGAGCGATCATGCCGACCATCATGCCGACCGAGCCGATGATGAGCAACGGTTTGCGGCCCATGCGGTCGACCGTGAAGATGGCGACGACCGTGAAGATGATGTTCACGACGCCCATGACCACGGTCTGCATCATCGAAGCGTCGCCCGAAGCGCCCATATTCTCGAAGATGCGGGGCGCATAGTACAACACGACGTTGATGCCCACGGCCTGCTGGAAGAACGACAGCAGAACGCCGATGACGACCACGGCGATGCCGTAGGCGAAGATATGCTCGCGCTTCTCGTGCACCGTAGCCTTGATCTGGTCGAGGATCGAACGGGCCTCGTCCGCACCGTTGATGTGGGCGAGGATCGAATAGGCCTTCTCGTCGCGGCCCTTCAGAGCCAGGAAACGGGGCGTCTCGGGGATGAAGAGCACCAGCAGCCCGAAGATGCCGGCGGGGAAAGCCTCGCTGACGAACATGCGGCGCCAACCGATGGCGTTCATGGCGGACTGGATGGCCTCGGTGCTCTCGCCCAACGAATTGCGGATCATGTAATTGACGAAGTACACCACCAGCATGCCGAAGATGATGGCGAACTGGTTGCACGACACGAGCGTGCCGCGGATGCGGGCGGGCGAAATCTCAGCGATGTACATCGGGCACACGGCCGAAGCCAGACCCACGCCGATGCCGCCGAGGATGCGGTAGAAATTGAACACCACGAGCAGGGTTTTCGACGCCTCGCCGTAGGGCAGCACCCCGCTTTCGGGGCACCACGACCCGAGGGCCGAGACGAAAAAGAGCATCGCGGCGACGAGCAGCGAACGCTTGCGGCCGAAGCGCGAGGCGAGCAGACCGGAGATCGCACCGCCGATCACGCAGCCCAGCAACGCGCTGGAGGCCGTGAAGCCGTGCCAACCCGAAGTGTAGAGCGCGCCCAAGCCGCCTTGGAAGAAGTTTTCGAGAGCTTTTTCGGCACCCGACACCACAGCGGTGTCGTAGCCGAAGAGCAAACCGCCGATGATCGCCACCAGGACGATGGAGAACAGATAAAGGCGGCTGCCGGTTTTTGGATCGGTCATTTTGGTCGGAGTTTTAAAGGTAGGGTTGTAAAAAAATTCGGAGCGGAGAGCTGCACGCCCTCCGCTCCGAACGGGATTTAGATGTACATGTTGACGATCGCCTCGTACAGCTCCTGCTTGCCGCTGTGCTGAACGGGTTCGTGCTTGCGGGCATACTCGGCCACCTGCTCCAGGGTGAGCTTGCCCTCCTCGAAGGCCTTGCCCTCGCCCTTGTCGTAGGAAGCGTAGCGCTCGGCGAGCATCTTCTCGTAGGGCGAGTTCTCCAACAGATCGGCAGCGATCAACAAGGCGCGGGCCATGATGTCCATCGCAGCGATGTGGGCGATGAAGAGGTCTTCGGGGTCGGTCGAGTTGCGGCGCGTCTTGGCGTCGAAGTTGGTGCCGCCGCCCTGCAAACCGCCGCCGCGTACGATCACCATCATGGCCTGGACCATCTCGTAGAGGTCGATGGGGAACTGGTCGGTGTCCCAGCCGTTCTGGTAGTCGCCGCGGTTGGCGTCGATCGACCCCAGCATGCCGGCGTCGACGGCGCACTGCAACTCATGCTCGAACGTATGGCCGGCCAGCGTGGCGTGGTTGACCTCGATGTTGACCTTGAAATCCTTGTCCAAGCCGTGAGCGCGCAGGAAGCCGACGACCGTCTCGGTGTCGACGTCGTACTGGTGCTTCATCGGCTCCATGGGCTTCGGCTCGATGAGGAAGTTGCCCTTGAAACCCTTCGAACGGGCGTAGTCGCGGGCCATGGTCAGCATGGTGGCCATGTGCTCCTTCTCGCGCTTCATGTCGGTGTTGAGCAGCGACATGTAACCCTCGCGGCCGCCCCAGAAGACGTAGTTCTCGCCGCCCAGCTCGATCGTGGCGTCGATGGCGTTCTTGATCTGAAGCATGGCGCGGGCCGCCGTGTCGAAATCGGGGTTGGTCGAAGCGCCGTTCATGTAACGGCCGTTCGAAAAGACGTTGGCCGTACCCCACAGCAGCTTGATGCCCGTCTCGGCCTGCTTCTGCTTGGCGTAGGCTACGATCTCCTTGAGGTTCGCCTCGTACTTGGCGGGATCGGGATCTTCGTCCACCAGGTCGACGTCGTGGAAGCAGTAGTACTCGATGCCCATCTTCTGCATGAACTCGAAACCGGCGTCCATCTTGGCCTTGGCACGCTCGATGGGGCAGGCCGCCTCGTTCCAAGGGAACTTCTTCGTGCCGCCGCCGAACTGGTCGCCGCCCTCGGCGCAGAGCGTATGCCACCAGGCCATCGAGAAACGCAGCCAATCCTTCATCTTGCGGCCTTTGACCACACGTTCGGGTTCATAATAGCGGAATGCCATCGGATTTTTGGAACTTGCGCCCTCGAACGCGATCTTGCCCACGGTGGGGAAATAAGTTTTTGCCATAATAATAATGTTTTTTAAAGATATTTTAAATCATGATTCGCAACTGCATATTCGATGCGGCCCTCACGGAAGCCGGCACCGCGGTCAAATCCCGATTTTTGTTTCCAGCACCTGCTTCCATCGTGCGTAGGCCTCTTCCAAGGCTTCGCGGTCGGCAGCCGCAGGTTCGACGACCTCCAGACGGGTAAGCGACGCGAACGCCTCCTCGCGCGACCGATACAACCCGGCCCCCAGAGCGGCGCCGCGGGCCGCGCCCAACGCGCCGTCGGTGTCGAACAACTCGATGCGGGCACCGGTAAGCGTAGCCAGCGTGCGCCGGAAAAGCGGCGAAAGGAACAGGTTGGCCCGGCCGGCACGGATCACGTCGGGCTTCAAACCCAGCGACCGCATGATGTCGATGCCATAGCGGAACGAGAAAGCGATGCCCTCCTGCGCCGCACGCAACAAATGGGCCGTCGTGTGGCGGTTGAAATCGATCCCCTCGACCGCAGCGCCGATGCAGCGGTTTTCGAGCATGCGCTCGGCGCCGTTGCCGAACGGCAGCATCGACAAGCCGTCGCAACCGGCCGGCGCCTGCTCGGCCAGGCGGTTCATCTCGGCGTAGTCGACCGTCTGCTGGACGATATGGCGCCGCACCCATGAATTGAGGATGCCCGTGCCGTTGATGCAGAGCAGAATCCCGTAACGCGGGTTCTGCGCCGTATGGTTGACGTGGACGAACGTATTGACGCGCGACTTGGGATCGGCCTCGGGCGTGTCGACCACGCCGTAGACCACGCCGCTGGTGCCGCCCGTAGCGGCGATCTCGCCCGCCTCCATGACATTGAGCGAAAAGGCGTTGTTGGGCTGGTCGCCGGCGCGGTAGCTGATGGGCGTGCCGGCGGGGATGCCGAGCGCATCTTCCGTCGCCTTGTCCGTATGGCCGCCGACACCGATCGAAACCCCGGCATCGGGGATCATCGCATGGGGAATGCCGTAATGATCGGCCACGAAATCGGCGCGCCGCTCCTCCTTGAAATCCCAGAGAATCTGCTCGGAAAGGCCGCTGCAAGTGGTCGAAACCTCGCCTGAGAGCTTATAAGCGATGTAATCGCCCGGCAACATGAACTTGTCGATGCGGGCGAACACATCGGGTTCGTTGCGCTTGACCCATGCCAGCTTGGAAGCCGTGAAGTTGCCCGGCGAATTGAGCGCATGTTCCAGGCAGAAATCGCGCCCGACAGCCTCCAGCGCCTCGGCGCCGATCCCGACGGCGCGCGAATCGCACCAGATGATCGCCTTGCGCAAGGGCGCTCCATAGCTGTCGACGCAGACCAGACCGTGCATTTGGTAAGTGATGCCGACGGCCCGCACCTCCTGCATGGAATGGCCTGCCGCGGCGATGCTGCGGATACCCTCCACCGCGTAGCGCCACCACATTTCGGGGTCTTGCTCGGCCCAGCCGGACTGCGGAGCGTCGATGGGCATCTCCTGCGAAGGATTGGTCGACGACGCGACGCAACGCCCGCTCTCCACGTCCAACAACGAGACCTTGACCGACGAAGAACCGATATCGATACCTAAAGTTTTCATATTCGTATTCATGATTTGTTTCAATAACGCCAACTGTTGATGAAATCCAACCGCAGCTTCTGCTTGAGGGCCTTCTTATAGGCCTGCCGATCGAACGTATAATATTGCGCGGGCTTGTGCGCCACGCCCTGCTCCTGCTCGCCGGTGGGCGCGAGGAATCCCGACGAAAGAATCTTCTTGCGGAAATTGCGGTTGTCGATCTCGATGCCCAACACGGCCGCATAGAGGTTCTGCAACTCGCGGATCGTAAACTTGCGGGGCAGCAACTCGAACGCCACGGGCGACTGCAACATCTCGCGGCACAGATGAGCCAGGGCGGCGGCCAGAATCTGCTTGTGATCCATCGCCAACCGCTGGATGGCTTCGACCTCGACCCACTGGGCGCCCTTGCCGTCGGTATAGGCGACCACGCGGCCGTCGAGTTTGACCAAGGCATAGTAACCCACGGTCACCACGCGCTCGGTGCGGATGCCATGGTAACGGTTGATCCACTCCAACTCCTTGCCGGCCACACGGGCGGGGTCGGAGAATATCTCCATCTGCTTGAGGTAGATTTCGCGCAACCCGGTCGCCTCGGCGAGCACGCGGCTGGCCGCAGCGGGGAGTGTCTCGTTCTCCTGAATCATGGCGCCGGGCAGCTTGAGCCGGTCGAGGTGGGTGTCGGGATCGTAATCGCGCCGCTCGACGAGCAAGACCTTGAGCGACCGGCCGTCGAATCCGAAGACGGCGCAGTCGACCGAGAGCGATTGGTTCATCTGGAGAGACATGAAAGGTCGGCGCGGTTAGGTTGTGATTGTAAAATTAAGCAATTTTCGCCGAAAAAACAACCTTATCGCCACTTTTACGCTAAGTGTCGGCGGCTTCGCCCCGTCACCCTGCTGTACGCCCGATTCGGAGCAGCCGTCTTTTACGCTAACTGCATAGCGGACGAAGCGGCGGAAAACACCGGGAGGAGAAGAATGCGGCCGGGGCCGGCATGCAAAAAACAATCGACCGCGCGCACCCGGCCGATGCGCAGAAAGAATCGACCGCGCAGCCGGCACACAAGAAATGGCCGGCCGCGCGTGGATGACACGTGGGTGAGCGTGGATGGAGCGTGGGTGGCGCGTGGGTGAAGTCGTCCGCCGTTCGGAGCGGAAACGGATTTACGCCTCGGCCCCGAACTCCATCAAATAGGCCTTGATGAAAGCATCCAGGTCGCCGTCCATGACGGCCTCAACGGCCGAAGTCTGGCAGCCGGTGCGGTGGTCCTTGACGCGGCGGTCGTCGAAGACGTAGGAACGGATCTGCGACCCCCACTCGATCTTCTTTTTGGAGGCTTCGAGCGCCTGCTGCGTAGCCATGCGCTTGTCCAGCTCGCGCTGGTAGAGCTTCGATTTGAGGATGCGCATGGCGTTCTCGCGGTTCATGAGCTGCGAACGGGTCTCCATGTTCTCGATCAAGAACTCCACCGGCTCGCCCGTGTCGGCATCCTTGCCGTGGTAGCGCAGCCGCACGGCCGTCTCGACCTTGTTGACGTTCTGACCGCCGGCACCCGACGAACGGAACGTATCCCACTCGATGTCGGAGGGGTTGACCGTGATTTCGATCGTGTCGTCGACGGCCGGCGAAACGAAGACCGACGCGAAGGTGGTCTGCCGCTTGTTGTTGGCATTGAACGGCGAGAGCCGCACCATGCGGTGGACGCCGTTTTCGCTCTTGAGGTAACCGTAGGCGTATTCGCCCTCGAATTCGAGCGTACACGACTTGACGCCCACCTCGTCGCCGGCCTGGAAGTCGAGCACCTTGACCTTGTAGCCGTGGGCCTCGCCCCAACGGGTGTACATGCGCATGAGCATCGAAGCCCAGTCGAGGGCCTCGGTGCCGCCGGCGCCGGCGTTGATGTCCAAAATGGCGCCGAGCTTGTCCTCGTCGCGGCGCAGCATGTTGCGCATCTCCAACTTCTCGATGCGGTCGAGCGTGCGGGCGTAGTGCTCGTCCAACTCGGCCTCGCTGACGACGCCCTCCTTCACGAAGTCGGGCATCAGCTCCAAATCCTCGACGTCCTTGCGCACGGCATCGTAGTCCTCGACCCATGCCTTGATGACGGCCACCTTGCGCAACTGCTCGCGCGCGGCGGCGGGATCGTCCCAGAAATCCGGCACCTGGGTCTTCTCCTCCTCGTTCTGGAGGTCGATCCGCTTCTGCCCGATATTCAGGCAGCGCTCCAGCGTCCGGCGACGCTCGGACAACTCCTTGATCTGTTCGTCGACAATCATAAATCCACTTTCAAATCGAGTTTGCGGGCGGCGAAGCGGAGCACCAACTCGGCCGTAGACTCGATGCCCAACGCCGAAGTGCTCACGCACAGATCGTAGGACGCCGCAGCGCCCCAAGTCCGCAAACTGAAGTAATTATAGTAATCGGCGCGCCGGGCGTCGCCGCGCGCCATGATCTGCCGCGCTTCGGACTCCGAACACCCCGTACGGGCGCAGATGCGCCGGATGCGATCCGGATCGTCGGCCGTGATGAAGACGCTGACCATGCGGGGATGCTCCCGCAGGATGTAGTCGGCGCAGCGCCCCACGAACAAAGCCGACTCGCGGGCCGCGACCTCACGGATGACGTCGCTCTGAATCTTGAAGAGCGCATCGCCCGACAAGACATCGGTCGTAGCGCCGCCCTCGCCGGCGAAAGGCGCGCGAAGGTAACTCAAGAGAGTCGCCAAACGGTTGTGCGACTCCTTCTCGTCGGCCCGCTCGAAGACCTCGGGGCACAAACCGCTCTGCTGGGCTGCCATGTTGATGAGTCTCCGGTCGTACAACTCGATGCCCAGGCGCCGGGCCAGCACTTCGCCGACCTCCCGTCCGCCGCTGCCCAACTGGCGGCCTATGTTGATAACGAATCTATTTTCCATCGAACGAGTCGTTGAGAGTTTGCGTGGACATCATCGTGCGGAACTTGCGCAACTGGGCCGTCAGCATGAAGAACGAGACCAAGGCCGCCAAAACATCGGACATCGGCATGGCGCACCACACGCCCCAGCCGCCGTTCCACTCGGTGAACCGCTCGAAAAGCGACGGCAGGAGCAACAACCCGGGCAAGAGGAACAACAACTGCCGCGACAACGACAGAAAAATCGCCTTGCCGGCCATGCCGATGCTCTGGAAGAAGTTGGTGGCGACCATCTGGAATCCGATGATCGGGAAGAAAAGGAAAGCGATGCGCATGCCCGTGGCAGCCAACCCGATGAGCTCCTCATCCTTGGTAAAGAGCGACACGGCCAGCCGCGGAGCCAACTCGCCGATCAAGAAACCGAGGGTCGTAACGGCCGTGGCGCCCATGATCGTGAGCCGCAGCACGCGCAAGACGCGCTCGTACTGCCGGGCGCCGAAGTTGTAGCCGGCGATCGGCTGCATGCCCTGGTTGACGCCCATGACGATCATCACGAAGAAGAAACCCAAGCGGTTGACGATGCCGTAGGCGCCGATCATCAGGTCGCCGCCGTACTGCTTCAACCCCTTGTTGATGAGGATGACGATGAAGCAGGCCGCCAAGTTCATCAAGAACGGCGACATGCCGATGGCCAGGATATCGCGCACGATGCGGCTGCGCAGCCGGTAGATGCCGCGGCTGAAATGCAGCAGCTCGCTCTTGTCGGAGAGGATCCGGAACTGCCAGAGGAGCGACACGACCTGCGCGAGGATGGTGGCGATCGCGGCGCCGCGGATGCCCCAGCCGAAGCCGAAGATGAACAACGGATCGAGCAGCGTATTGATGGCCACGGTGTTGATGGTGGCGTACATCGACTTGCGGGGATGGCCGGCGGCACGCAATACGGCGTTCAGCCCCAGATACATGTGCGTGACGACGTTGCCGGCGAGGATGATGACCATATACTCGCGGGCATAACCGATCGTGGCATCGCTGGCGCCGAAGAAATAGAGAATCGGATCGAGAAACGCCAAAGCCAGCAACCCGAAACCTACGCCTATGATGGTGTTGAGCACCACGACGTTGCCCAACACAGCCTTGGCCGTACCGTAGTCGCGCTGCCCCAGACGCATCGAAACGAGCGTCGCGGCACCGACGCCGACGAGCGAACCGAAAGCGGCGGCGAGGTTCATCAGAGGGAAGGTCAACGCCAGACCCGAAATGGCCAGCGGCCCCACACCATGACCGATGAAGATGCTGTCGACCATGTTGTAGAGCGACGACGCGGTCATGGCGATGATGGCCGGCACAGCATACTGCACCAACAACTTGCGGATACGCTCCGTTCCCAATTCCGCAGCTGCCGACTTGAATTCAGACACCTTGTTCGAAAATTAAGACCCGAAAAACTAAAAAACGGCTATTCCAACTCCCAGTCGCTGCCGTCCTTGCGATCCTTGACGCGGATGCCGGCGGCAGCCAGTCCGTCGCGGATGCGGTCGGAAGCGGCCCAGTCCTTGGCGGCGCGGGCCTGCAAACGCTCGGCGAGCAACATTTCGACCAGCGGGGTCACATAATCGCGCCCCGAAGCCGCGCCGGCCGCCTTCTCGTCTTTCAGGCCCAGGATGTCGAACGCATAGCGGCGCACGGTGGCCCCCAGCATCTCCAGATCGGCCGCCGTGATGCGCTGCGCTCCGTCGACGAGCTGGTTGATGATGCGTACCCAGTCGAAAAGGGCCGAGATGACCATCGGCGAATTCAAATCGTCGTCCATCGCCGCACGGCAGCGCTGCTCCAACTCCGCCGGATCGACCGTCGAGGAGTCGGCGGGCTTGATCTTGCCGAGCGCCTCGATGCCCTTCATCAGGCGGTCGAGACCCTTTTCGGCGGCCTGCAACGCCTCGTTCGAAAAGTCGAGCGTCGAACGGTAGTGGGCCTGCAAGACGAAGAAACGGATCGTCATGGGCGAATAGGCCTGCGCCAGCAACTTGTGGCTGCCGGTGAACAACTCCTCCAAAGTGATGAAGTTGCCCAACGACTTGCCCATCTTCTGGCCGTTGATCGTGATCATGTTGTTGTGCACCCAATAACGTGCCGAATCGTGGCCGAGGGCCGCGGTCGACTGGGCGATCTCGCACTCGTGGTGGGGGAACATCAAGTCCATGCCGCCGCCGTGGATGTCGAAACGCTCGCCCAAGTAGCGGGTGGACATGGCCGAACACTCCATGTGCCAGCCGGGGAATCCGTCGCTCCAGGGCGAGGGCCAGCGCATGATATGCTCGGGCGACGCCTTTTTCCACAAGGCGAAGTCGTAGGAATGGCGCTTGTCGCTCTGACCGTCCAACTCGCGCGTGTTGGCCACGATGTCGTCGAGGTTGCGGCCCGAAAGGCGGCCGTAGTTATGCTTGGCATTGTATTTCTCGACGTCGAAATAGACCGACCCGTTCGAAACGTAGGCGAAACCCTCGTCGAGAATGCGCTGCACGAAAGCGATCTGCTCGATGATGTGCCCCGAAGCCCGGGGTTCGATGGAGGGGCTTTCGACGTTGAGCGCCTCCATGGCGCGGTGGTAACGCTCGGTATAGTAATGCGCCACCTCCATAGGCTCCAGCTCCTCGAGCCGCGCCTTCTTGGCGATCTTGTCCTCGCCCTCGTCGGCGTCGTGCTCCAGGTGGCCGACATCGGTGATGTTGCGCACGTAACGCACCTTGTAACCTGCGGCCTTGAGGTAGCGGAACAACAAGTCGAACGTCACGGCCGGGCGCGCATGGCCCAGGTGGGGATCGCCGTAGACCGTGGGGCCGCACACGTAGATGCCTGCGCGTCCGGGCACCAGGGGTTCGAACTCCTCCTTGCGCCGGGAAAGCGTATTATAAAGCGTGAGTTTGGATTCCATAACCGAAAATTTTTCACAAAATTAGCAATTATTGTAATAACCGGGATAAAAAAACCGAATCTTTTCTTTGTTCGATCCGAACAGATCGGATGCAAGACGCAACCCAGCACGCAATAACCCTTGCAATTCAACGTTAAATGATTACTTTTGCAAATCGGAATCCCGATAACCACCCCCGCACGCTCGCCGCACGACGCAGTACCGGGAGGAATCGGCGGCGGCAATCGGTACGAAACAGATTAATAAATAGGTATGACTTTTTTCAAACGCTGGAACAACATCGTCGGCTGGGCCGTATTCGCCGTGGCGGCGACGGTCTATCTGCTGACGATGGAACCCGTGTCGAGCCTCTGGGACTGCTCGGAGTTCATCGCCACGAGCTACAAACTCGAAGTGGGGCACCCGCCCGGAGCACCGCTCTTCATGATGCTGGCACGCCTGGCTACGCTCTTCGCCTTCGGCAATCCGGAGTATGTCGGCATGGCCGTCAATGCCATGAACTCCCTGGCCAGCGCATTCTGCATCCTGTTCCTTTTCTGGACGATTACCCACCTGGCCCGCCGCTTGGTCACGCGCAACGGCCATGAACTGACGACGGCCGACGTGTGGGCCGTGCTGGGCGCCGGAGCCGTCGGGGCGCTGGCCTACACCTTTACCGACACCTTTTGGTTCTCGGCCATCGAGGGCGAGGTCTACGCCCTCTCGTCGATGTTCACGGCCCTGGTGGTGTGGCTCATGCTCAAGTGGGAGGAACAGGCCGACCAACCCCATGCCTCGCGCTGGATCGTGCTGATCGCCTACCTGATGGGACTCTCGATCGGCGTGCACATCCTCAACCTGCTGACCATTCCGGCACTGGTCTTCATCTACTACTTCCGCACCACGCAGACCGTCACGTGGCGCGGCCTGGTCTATGCGACGCTGATCGCCGGTGCCATCCTGCTGGTCATCAACGGCATCATCATCCCCTACACGGTCTACGTAGGCGCGATGTCCGACCTTTTCTTCGTCAACACGCTGGGGCTGCCGGTCAACTCGGGCATGGCGCTCTTCGCACTGGCCCTCATCGCCGGGCTGGGCTGGGCCTCGTGGCAGACCCACAAGCGCGGCAAGGCGGTGTGGAACATCATCCTGCTCTCGACGACCATGATCCTGGTGGGATTCTCGTCCTACGCCTCGGTGACGATACGTGCCGCGGCCAATCCGCCGATGAACTCCAACAAACCCGACAACCCCCACGCGCTGCTCTCGGTGCTCAACCGCGACCAGTACGGCGACCGCCCGCTGCTCTACGGCGCCTACTACTCGGCACCGCCGCAAAACTACAAGGAGAAGCACTTCTACTATCTTGACGAAGACGGCAAGTACAAGCCGGCCAGCGTCATCACGGGCTATACCCACGCACCGGAATTCATGCACCTCTTCCCCCGCATGTGGGACTACCGCAAGGGCGAAAAGGAATACAAGCAATGGGCCGCCTACCGCACCAAGATCGAGACCCTGCGCGACGAGAAGGGCGAAATCCTGCGCGACGAGCAGGGACGCCCCGTACGCGGCGAAGTGCTCGACTTCGGACGACGCCGTGCCTACGACGACGGCTACGAAATGCGCACCGTGGTGGAACCCACGTTCCTGGAGAACCTGAACTACTTCTTCAACTACCAGCTCTCCTACATGTACTGGCGCTACTTCCTGTGGAACTTCGTCGGGCGCCAGAGCGACATCCAGCCCACCTCGACGACCCTCACCGACGGCAACTGGCTCTCGGGCATCCGGTGGATCGACGAGAAATTCGTAGGCCCGCAGGACGGGCTGCCGCGCGAAATAGCCGAAAACCGCGGCCGCAACACCTACTATTTCCTCCCCTTCCTGCTGGGACTCGTAGGGCTGCTCTACCAACTCAACCGCGACCAGCGCAACTTCTCGATCGTCATGTGGCTTTTCATCATGACGGGCATCGCGCTGGTGGTCTACTTCAACTCGTCGCCCTCCGAGCCGCGCGAACGCGACTACGTATACGCCGGCTCGTTCTATGCGTTCTGCATCTGGATCGGACTGGGCGTGCTGGCGCTGCGCGACCTGATCGCCCGGATCGCCCGACGCGACAACAGGGCGGTAGCCGCGGCGGCCACCGTGATCTGCCTGGGCGTACCGACGATTCTGGCAGCGGAAAACTGGGACGACCACGACCGCTCGGGCCGCTACATGGCCCGCGACATCGGTTGGAACTACCTCATGTCGACGCTGCCGAACTCGATCATCCTGAACTACGGCGACAACGACACCTTCCCGCTGTGGAACAACCAGGAGGTCTACGGCGTACGTCCCGACGTGCGGATCATGAACACCTCCTATCTGGGCGGCGAATGGTACATCGACGAAATGAAGACCAAGGCCAACGACGCCGCGGGCGTGCCTTTCTCGCTGCCCAAGCGCAAGTATACCTACACCAACGACTGGATACCGGTAAACAACCGCATCGACCGTGCGGTGGAGATCGGCCAAGTGATCGACTTCGTGCGCAGCGACGACCCCCGCACGAAACTGACCCTCGAAGACGGCACCCAGACCGACTACATCCCCACCAAGCGCATCGCGCTGCCTGTCGACAAGGAGAACGCCATCGCCTCGGGCATCGTGGCCGAGAAAGACCGCGATCTGATGGTCGACACCGTATACATCAACCTGCGCAAGAACGCCCTGGACAAGAGCCAGCTGATGATTCTGGACATGCTGGCCAACTTCGACTGGAAGCGCCCGATCTACATGACGCAGGTCTACATCCTCCAAGACTTCGGGCTGCTCGACTACCTCCAATTCGACGGCTACGCCTACCGCTTCGTGCCGATCCTTACCCCCATGCAGAGCGCCTGGGAGATCGGACGCATCGATCCCGACCGTGCGGTGCCGCTGCTCAAGGAGACGTTCCGCTACGGCAACCTGGCCGATCCGAAGGTCTACGTCGACTACTTCCTGCAATACAACCTTGCCGCTGCGCACACCCGCGACTCGTTCGCCCGCGTAGCCAAGGAACTGCTGCGGCAGAACCGGGCCGACGAAGCCGTCGAACTGCTCGACCTGGGACTCGAACGCCTGCCGACGTCGCAGATCCGGTTCACCGACGCCAACACCTACCCGTTCCTTGAGGCTTACTATGCTGCCGGAGCGCTGGGTGCGCAAGGAGCTTTCGAGAAGGGCGACGCCCTGCTGCTGGAATATGCGCACACGCTGATCGAGTACATCGAATACTACCTGCGCTTCGAGGGCATTCAAGGCGACATGGTATCGGACATCATCGACGACAAGCTCGACGAACTGGGCGACCTCTACTATCTGGCCTCCTATGCCCAACGCCGCGACGTGCTGGCCGAACTGAACGCCTACTACCGCAGCCTGGGCGTGGCGGAGGAGAACCTGATCGACGCGGGCGACAAACCGCACGCAGACGACAGCGCCCGAATCGGATAAGATCGGACCATGGCGGAAAAGGGCGCAGGCCAGCGCCCTGAAAACAACGATTCGCCCCTGCTGCAAGCATTTGCAGCAGGGGCGAATAATTAATTATGGGCCGAACGATTATGAGGAGGGTAAAATGCCCCTCTGCGGCCTGCGACCCGGAAAAACGCCAGCAGGGCACACGACCGCCCCCTTTCATCATCGCATCCGAATCTCCTATTTATCGTCTGCGGGAAGCCCGGGAGACCTTGGTTCTTTTGTTCCCCCGAGGTTCTGCGGATACTTTGGCGCTCTTACCGCGCGAGGGACTGCCCGATTTGCGCCCATCCGATTTGCGACTGCCCGCACGGACGGAGCCGGCACCCTTGGGGTAATCGGATTTCGGACTCTCCCCCAATTTCGCGGCTCTCCCCGATCGCGCGACGCCATCCAGCAGGAGTTCGAAATCCAGCTGCCGCTTTTGCAGGTCGGCCCGCTTGATGCGGATGCGCACCGGATCGCCCAGCGTCATGCGACGCCCCGTCATGCGGCCGACGACCTCGTAGCGCTGCTCGTCGAAATCGAAATAATCGCCCTCCACGTCGCGCAGGAACGCCATGCCCTCGATGTGCGTCTCGTCCAGCTCGACATAGACGCCCCACTCGGTCAAGCCCGAAATATGGCCCTCGAACTCCTCGCCGATACGCTCCTTCATGAACTCCACCATCTTGTACTTGATCGAAGCCCGTTCGGCCTCGGCCGCGATCACTTCGCGCTCCGAAGCCCGGGCGCACAGCTCCTCGACCGACTGCTTGTCGGCCGACTTGCCGCCCGCCAGATAGCGGGCCAGAAGCCGGTGCACCATCATGTCGGGATAGCGGCGGATGGGCGACGTGAAGTGCGTATAGTAGGGAAACGCCAACCCGTAGTGGCCGATGTTGTCGGTCGTGTAGAACGCCTTGGCCATGGATCGCACGGCCATCGTCGTCACGGCGTTCTCCTCGCTCGCGCCCTTTACCTTGGTAAAGAGTTTGTTCATCTCGCGGGCCACGGCACGGCCTTTCGAAGCCTTGAACACCAGCCCGAAGCGCAGGATGAACTGCCGGAAACGATCCAACTTCTCCTCGCTGGGGGCGTCGTGGACGCGATAGACCATCGTGCGCGGCACCTTGCGGCCGTTCTCGGCGATGCGGCTGCTGCAAAACTCCGCCACGCGGCGGTTGGCCAGCAACATGAACTCCTCGATCATCCGGTTCGAATCGGTCTGCTCCTTGAAGTAGACCCCCACGGGCCGCCCCTCCTCGTCGAGCCGGAACTTGACCTCCTCGCGGTCGAAACCGATGGCGCCGTTCTTGAAACGCTGGCGCCGCAGCTCCTGCGCCAGCCGGTTGAGCGTCGTGACCTCCTCGGCGAAGTCGCCGCGGCCCGTCTCGATGATCTCCTGCGCCTCGGCGTAGGTAAAGCGGCGGTCGGAATGGATCACCGTGCGGCCGAACCACTCGTCGAGAATCTCCAGGTTCTCGTTGAGCGTGAAGACCGCCGAAAAACATAGGCTGTCCTCATCGGGACGCAGCGAACACAACTCGTTGGACAAGCGCTCGGGCAGCATCGGCACGGTGCGGTCGACCAGATAGACCGACGTGCCGCGCACGACGGCCTCCTCGTCGATGATCGAATGGGGATGCACGTAATGGGTCACGTCGGCGATATGCACGCCCACCTCCCACACGCCGTCGCGGATGCGGCGCACCGAAAGGGCGTCGTCGAAATCCTTGGCATCGGCCGGATCGACCGTGAAGGTCGTCGTCTGCCGGAAGTCGCGCCGCGCGGCGATCTCCTCGGCGGCGATGCGTCCGTCGATGGCCCGGGCGGCCTGCTCGACCTCGGGTTCGAAGCGGTAAGGGAGTTCGTATTCCGAAAGGATGGCGTGCATCTCGGTGTCGTTGCGCCCGGCCATGCCCAGCACCTCGACCAGCTCGCCGACGGGGCTTTTGCTGCCGGGCTGCCAATCGGCGATGCGCACCACGACCTTCTCGCCGTCGTGCACCTCGGGATAGGTGCGCTTCGACAGATAGATGTCCATCGGCATGCGCCGCGAGTCGACCCGCACGAAAATCTGGTGCGCCCCCACCTCGGCCACGCCGACATAGGGTCTGCGGCTCCGCTCGACGATGCGCGTGATCTCGCCCTCCAGCTTGCCGTCCGAACTGCGGTGCACGACCACCGCCTCCACGCGGTCGCCGTCGAGCGCCGTTGCGGCGTTGCGCGGATTGACGAAAATGTCGCTCTCCAACCCCTCGACCCGCACATAGACCGAGCCGCCGGAGGTCATCTCGGCCACACCCTCGTACTGGGGCAGGTGCATGCGCGTGAGGCGGTATTTCTCGCGGGCGCACTCCTCGACGATCCCCTCGTCGTAGAGCCGTCCGAGAATCTCCAGCGTCTCGCGGCGCCCCGCCCGGGGGGGGCGCCCCCCAGGCCGCGCCCCCGGGGGGTGGGGGAAAGGTGTT
>JAIECN010000024.1:0-31950 GCA_029068505.1 Alistipes sp. | reverse complement strand
GGGCCACCCCCCCGCGCCCCCCCGCGTCCTCCTGCCTCCCTTTATTCCCCGGGGTCGCGGGGCCCCCTTCCTTGTCGGCGCCGCCCGAAGCCGAAGCCAGATGCTTGAGCGAAAACTTATTGTTGGGAAACTCCCGGAGCAGATTGAGGATCATCGACGCCCGGTCGTTGTGTTTGGTTCCTTTGGCGGAACGCTGTTTCTTTGTCTGTTTCATTATTCATTGATGATTTGCAGGGCCAGGCTCTCCATGAAGCCCGCACCCACGTCGATCGCCCGTTCGTCGGGCGCAAAATTCCCCGTATGGGGTCGTCCTGCCGCCTGCCCTACGCCCAAGCGATAGAAAAGCGAGGGGTAATGGCGGCAATAATAGCCGAAATCTTCGGCCGTCGTACGCAGCGGCAGCATCTCTGCCTGCAACCCCGCGGCCCGGGCCAACGCCGCGGCCCGGTCGGCCAAACGGGCGTCGTTGACCACCGGAGGATAGCCCGCATCGATGTCGACGGAGGTCTGCACGCCGTGCGCGGCGTCGACCTCGGCCGCCAACCCGGCGATGCGCCGGTGGAGCGCCGACCGCACCTCGTCGTCGAACGTGCGGAGCGTACCCTCCATATACACCTCGTCGGGCACGACGTTGGTGGCGCCGGGAGCCTCGATGCGGCCGATCGAGACCACGCATTCCGGCCCGTTGAGCGCCAGCAAGAGCGCGACGAGCTGCGCGCCGGCCCCCACGGGGTCTTTGAGCTGGCTGCGCAAAGCGCCATGGCCGCCCGTGCCGCGCACGCGCAGCCGCAGTTCATCGCTGGCGGCCATGTATTTGCCGGCGCGGAATCCCAGCGTCCCGACCTCCAGCTGCGGCTCGACATGCTCGCCGATGACGGCCCGCACGTCGAACCCCTCGAACGGCCGCTCGGCCAGCACGAGCGACGCGCCGCCCGGATTGCACTCCTCGCCGGGCTGGAACAACCCGAAAACGGTGCCCGCGAAATCGGGCGCGGCGGCCAACCGCTGCAACACGCCGAAAAGCACGGCGGCATGCACGTCGTGGCCGCAGGCGTGCATGACCCCGGGGTTCTGCGAAGCATAGGAGAGACCCGTGCGTTCCTCGACGGGCAGGGCGTCGATGTCGGCCCGCAACACCACGGCCCGACGGTCGGCGCACTCCCTGCGCCCCTCGATGCGGGCCAAGATGCCGGTGCCGGCGATCGGCCGGTAGGCGATGCCCGAAGCGGTCAGGGCCTCGGCGATGAACGCGGCGGTCTCCCGCTCCCGGAACGAAAGTTCGGGGCGGGCATGCAAATGGCGGCGGAAGGCAATAGGATCCAAAACAATAAAAAATTAAAAAATTCGATCGCGACCTGCGGAACACGCTCGGGAGTCTGCGCGGAAAATCCCGCACCCCTCACGGCCCGGCATGCCGGATATGTCGTCAAAACACGGTTTTCGCAATTTCGATGATGTTTTCGGCCTTGCCCATCGGATAATAATGCAGCACCGGCACGCCCGCGGCCTTCAGCTCGCGGCTCTGGGCGATGGCCCACTCGGTGCCGATGCGGCGCACGGCGGCCTTGTCGTCCTGATGGGCCAGCACCTCGCGCCGCAGCTCCTCGGGAATCCGGCAGCCGAACGTCTCGGGCAGCAAGGTCAGGTGCCGCACCGTCGACAACGGCTTGATGCCCGGAATGATGGGCACCCTGATCCCGATCTTGCGGCAGCGGGCCACGAAGTCGAAGAAACACGCATTGTCGTAGAACAACTGCGTGACGATGTAGTCGGCCCCGGCGTCGATCTTCTCCTTGAGGCGGCGCAGATCGGCGTCGGCCGAAGCGGCATCGGCGTGGGTCTCGGGATAGCCGGCCACGCCGACCGAGAACTTCGAATGGTGGCACTCCTCGACCTCTCCGTCGACGAATTGGCCGCGGTTCATCGCCGCGATCTGCCGCACCAGGCCGGCCGCATGGGCATGGCCCTGGGGATGGGGCGTGAAGCGCTCCTCGCTCTGCGACTTGTCGCCCCGCAGAGCCAGCACGCTGTGCAGCCCCAGAAAATCCATGTCGATCAACGCATCCTCGATGTCGTAACGCGAAAGCCCGCCGCAGATCAGATGCGGCACGGTCTCGACGCCGTATTTCATGCGGATCGCGGCCGAGATGCCCACCGTGCCGGGACGCCGGCGCACCACGTGCCACTCCGGCGAACCGTCGGCGCGCAGCGTCCGCTTGATCCCCTCGCGATGGAACGTGACGTTGACATAAGCCGGGTCGAACTCCATCAACGGATCGATCGCTGCAAAAATCCCGCCCATGCCGTCGCCCTTGAGCGGCGGAAGCAGCTCGAAAGCGAAGCGGGTCTTCTTCTGGGCCAAGGCGCTATGGATGATGTCGGTGGCGGTCATAGGTTGTTGGGTATGATTTTGCGCACGACCTCCGCCTCCAGACCCCGGCGCCGGGCATAATCGAGCAACTGCTCCTCGTCGATCGTCCCCACGGAGAAATACTCCGCGTCGGAGAGGAACAGCCCGCAGAGCGCCTCGCCGGGATCGATCATCCAATTCTCGGTCAGGCGCATGCCGGTGGTGACCTCCGCGGCCAACAAGTCGAAGACTTCGCGTTTGAGCGTATGATCGGGCGTGGCGGGATAGCCGAACGCCATGCGGCGGCCGCGGTAGTCGCCGCGGATGATTTGTTCGGGAGTCGGCATGGCGCCCGTTTCGTAGCCCCACATTTGCCGCCGCACGAAAAGATGCACCGCCTCGGCGAAAGCCTCGGTCAACCGGTCGGCCAGGAGCTTGGCCATGATGGCCGAATAGTCGTCGCCCGCCTCGCGGAACCGGGCGGTCAGCTCCTGCAACCCGATGCCGGCCGTCACGGCGAAACAACCGATCCAATCGCCCGTGGGGGCCACATAATCGGCCAGCGAGCGGTTTTCGGCGCCGCGCGTCTGGTTGCGCAGCATCGCCAGCCGGCAGTCGCGCCCCTTGGAGTCGGTCAACACGATGTCGTCGCCCTCCGAGCGGGCGGGAAAAAGCCCGACCACGCCCTGGAGCGTCAACAGCCGCTCGTCGCGGATGCGGGAGAGCAAAGCCTGCGCATCGGCGAAGAGCTTGCGCGCCTGCTCGCCTTTCTGCGGATGGTCGAGAATCTCGGGATAACGCCCCGGAAGCTCCCAGGCGGGAAAGAAAAAACTCCAATCGATATAAGGCTCCACGTCGGCGACGTCGAAGTCGGGAAAGACCATTCGCCCGGGGTGGAGCGGCACGACGGGCGCATGTACGCCGGCAGGCCGGTTGTTGCGCGCCTCGGACAAAGACACCAGCATGCGGGTCTTCCCGGCGCGGCGGAACTGCTCGCGCAAAGCCTCCTGTTCGCTGCGGACGCGCTCCTCGAAAGCATCGCGGCCGGCGCCCAGCAAAGCGGCGAGGATCTGTGTATTGCGGCTGGCGTCGGGCGAATGGACGACCGGACCGGAATAGACCGGCGCGATCTTCACGGCCGTGTGCATGTCCGACGTGGTGGCGCCGCCGATGATGACGGGAATGCGCACGCCGCGGCGCTCCGCCTCCTCGCACACGCGGATCATCTCGTCGAGCGACGGGGTAATCAGCCCGCTCAAACAAATGCAGTCGGCACCCCAGGCCACCGCCTCGTCGACGATGCGCTGCGGCTCGACCATCACGCCCAGATCGCGGACAGCATAGCCGTTGCAGGAGATGACCACCGAGACGATGTTCTTGCCGATGTCGTGGACATCGCCCTTGACCGTGGCGATCAAGACCTTGCCGTTGCTCTGCACCGCGCCGCCGGCCTGCCCGATATAGGGGGTCAGCGCCGCCACGGCGCGCTTCATCACGCGGGCCGTCTTGACGACCTGCGGCAAGAACATCTTGCCCTCGCCGAACAACGTCCCGACGCGCTCCATGGCGGGCATCAACAACGTATCGATCACCTGCATGGGGCTGCCCGCCGCGCGGTAAGCCTCCAGCGCGTCCTGCTCGATGAAGTCGGCGATGCCCTTGAGCATCGCATGGTCGATGCGCTCGCGGAGCGTGCCGCTGCGCCAGGCATCGGCGGCCTGCGGCTGCCCGTCGGCGCTCTGCCGCACCTGCTGCACCTGCTGCGCATAGTCGGCCAACCGCTCGGCGGCATCGGCCCGGCGGCAGAGGACGACATCCTCGACACGCTCCAAGAGTTCGGGTTCTATCTCGTCGTACACCCGCAACATCTGCGGGTTGACGATGCCCATGTCCATGCCTGCGCCGATCGCGTGGTAGAGAAACGCCGAGTGCATCGCCTCGCGCACGGCCTGGTTGCCGCGGAAAGCGAACGAGAGGTTCGACACACCGCCCGAAACCTTGACATGAGGCAAGTGCTCCTTGATCCAGCGCGTAGCGTCGATGAACGCCTTGGCATAACCGTCGTGCTCGGGGATGCCGGTGGCGACGGCCAATATGTTGGGGTCGAAAACGATATCTTCGGCGGGAAATCCGTCGGCCGTGAGCAGGTCGTAGGCCCGGCGGGCCACTTCGATCTTGCGCTCGAAGGTGTCGGCCTGCCCCTGCTCGTCAAAGAGCATGACCACGGCAGCGGCACCGTAACGGCGGATCTCGCGGGCGCGCCGCAGGAACTCCTCCTCGCCCTCCTTGAGCGAAATGGAATTGACCACGGCCTTGCCCTGCACGCACTCCAGACCGGCGACGAGCGTCTCCCACTTCGACGAATCGATCATCACGGGCACGCGGGCGATCTCCGGCTCGGAAGCCGCCAAGTTGAGGAACGTGCGCATGGCCGCAGGGCCGTCGATCAGGCCGTCGTCCATGCAGACGTCGATGATCTGTGCGCCGGCCTCGACCTGGGCGCGCGCCACGGAGAGCGCCTCCTCGTAATCGCCCTCGCGGACGAGCCGCGCGAACTTGGCCGAACCGGCCACGTTGGTGCGCTCGCCCACGTTGATGAAATTGGCTTCGGGCACGATGCGCAACGGCTCCAGACCGCTCAACACGGTCGTATGCACCGGCGCGGGCAGGGGCCGCGGGGCATGGGCGCCCACGATCTTCTGCAACTCGAAGATATGCTCGGGCGTGGTGCCGCAGCACCCGCCGACGATGTTGACCAGGCCGCGCCGCATGTACTCGCCCGCATCCTGGGCGAACATCGCGGGCGTCTCGTCGTAACCGCCCATGGCGTTGGGCAGCCCGGCATTGGGATAGACCGCCACGCGGCATCGGGCCACGGCGGCCAGCCGTTCCAGATAGGGCAGCAGCTGCCGGGCGCCGAACGAGCAATTGAGGCTCACGGCTATCGGGTCGACATGAGCCACCGAAGCATAGAACGCTTCCACCGTCTGCCCCGAGAGCGTGCGGCCCGAGGGGGTAAGGGTTCCCGAGACCATGACAGGCAACCGGCAACCCCGCTCGTCGAACAATCGCAGGATGGCGCGGATCGCCGCCTTGGCGTTGAGCGTGTCGAAGAAAGTTTCGAGCATCAGCAGGTCGACACCGCCGTCGGTCAGACCGCAGGCCTGGTCGTAGTAGGTTTGTTCGAGTTCGGCGAAAGCGAGGTCGCGGGCCGCCGGATCGTCGACTTTCGAGGAGAGCGACAACGTGCGGTTCGACGGCCCCATCGAACCGCCCACGAAACGGGGTTTCTGCGGATTGCGCGCCGTGAATGCGTCGGCGGCGGCACGCGCCAGCCGGGCCGCCTCGCGCGAAATTTCGCGGACATATCCCTCCAGCCCGTAGTCTTTGAGCGAAATGGCGTTGGCGTTGAACGAATCGGTCGTCACGATGTCGGCGCCGGCCGCGAGATACTTTTCGTGAACGGCCCGCACGGCATCGGGCTGCGTCAAGACGAGCAGGTCGTTGCACCCGCGCAGCCGGGCCGGCCAGTCGCGGAACCGCTCGCCGCGGTACTCCTCCTCGCCGAAACCGTACTGCTGGATCATCGTGCCCAGGCCGCCGTCCAGAAGCAGGATGCGGCTTTCGAGCTGTTCTTCGAGCGTCGCGGCCATCTTACTTGCGGATGATTTCGATTTCGAAGAGCTTGCTCCAGTTCTTGCCCGTCACGAAGATGCGCTGCCCCTGCGCATCGTAGGCTATGCCGTTGAGCACGTCGGTCGTCGGCCGCACCTCCTTGGCAGGCAGGATGCCCGTGAGGTCGACCACGCCCTCGACGATCCCCGTAGCGGGGTCGATGATGACGATCTGCTGCGTGGTGTAGACGTTGGCCCATATCTTGCCCTCGATCCACTCCAGCTCGTTGAGGTAGTTGACCGGCTCGCCCTGGTAGGTCACCGTCACGCGTTTCTCGCGCCGGAAAGTAGCCGGATCGACCGTGAAAATCTTCGCCGTGCCGTCGGACATGTAGAGCTTCTGTCCGTCGGTAGTCAACCCCCAGCCCTCGCCAGGATAGCGGAAATCGGCGACCTTCTTCATCCGGTGCTTCAAGTCGTAGACATGGCACGTATTCGAAAGCCAGGTCAGCTGGTAGAGCTTGCCGCCGAGCAGCGCGATGCCCTCGCCGAATTCCGAACGCGGCAGCCGCACGACCGTCTCGCTCTGTCCGGTCGCCAGGTCGGTCTTCCGCACCACCGACTGGCCGTACTGCCCGGTACCTTCCCACAACTTGCCGTCGGCATACTGCAAACCCTGCGTATAGGCGTCCCGGGGATGGTCGTACACCGCCTTGACCCGATAGGTGTATTCCACCGGCTCCACGGCCGCAGCCTGCTGCGCTGCGCCATCGCCCGCACCCCCGTCCGAAGCGGCGCTGCCGGCAGAACGTCCGCCGCAGGCAACCAGCCATGCGGCCGAAAGCATCAATATCATTCTTGTCTTCATGAACATATCATATAAATATTGTACAAAGGTAGGAATAATTGCGCAATTTTTCATTTTGAATGTTGCATTTTTAATCCGAATATTCGTACCTTTGTCGTCCGATTCCGCAATTCGAACAAGAGAGAAAATAAATAGAACCCATTCATTATGAAAATCGTAAGAGAACAACGCGAGGAGAACAACTCCCTGCTGCGCGTGACGATCGAAGAGAAAGACTGCGCCCAGGAAGTGGAAAAGGCGCTGCGCGACTACCGCCGCAAGGCCAACATCCCCGGCTTCCGTCCCGGCATGGTGCCGATGGGCATCGTCAAGAAGATATACGGCAAGGGCGTGCTGGCCGAACAGTCGTACCGCATGGCCTCGAACGCCGCTTTCGACTACCTCCAGAAGGAGAAGATCGACTATTTAGGCGACGTGATCCCCTCGGAGGAGCAGGGCGACTTCGACTTCGAGAACGGCAAAGAGTTCGAATTCGTGTTCGAAATCGGCGAGGCGCCGGCCATCGCGCTCGACCTCTCGGAGAAGGACAAGCTGACCTACAACCGCATCAAAGTCGACAAGAAGATGCACGACGACTACCGCTCGAACTTCCTGCGCCGCTTCGGCCGCCTGGTCGACACGGAGAAGGTCACCGCCGACGAAGCGCTCGGCGTGACGCTGGACAACGGCGAGATGAACGTCGCCGATGCCTACGTGGGGCTGATCTCCATGTCGGAGGAGGAGCGCAAGCCGTTCATCGGCAAGAAGGTGGGCGACAAGATGCAGGTCGACATCAACGACCTCTACAAGAACCCGTCGCAGCGGGCCGCCGTGTTGCAGGTCAAGCAGAACGAGCTGGAGGGCATCAAACCCGAATTCTCGCTTGAAATCACCAAAATCCGCAAGTTCGCCGAACCCGAATTGAACGAGGAGTTCTTCAAGATGGCGTTCCCCGGCGGCAACGTGACCTCGGAAGCCGAGCTGGACAAGTTCGTCGACGAGGAGATCGGCAAGGAGCTGGCCCGCGAGAGCGACTACCTCTTCACGCTCCAGCTGCGCGACTACCTGGTGAAGAAAGCCGCGCTGAAGATGCCCGAGGCGTTCCTCAAACGCTGGCTCTACACCATCAACGAGGGCAAGTTCTCGATGGAGGAGATCGAAAAGGATTTCGACCAGTTCCTGAAGATGTTTACATGGAACTACCTCCAGAAGCATTTCGTGCAGACGGAGAACATCTCCGTGTCGAAAGAGGAGGCCACGGCCGAAGCCAAGGCGCTGGCCGCCGCGCAGTTTGCCCAGTACGGCATGCCCTCGGCACCCGACGACATGCTGGCCGGCTACGCCGAGAAGATTCTCGCCGACAAGGAGCAGGGACAGAAAATCTACGAGAAGCTCTACGAAGTGAAGGTCGTCGAAGCCGTCAAGCAGAAGATCAAAGTGACGGAAAAGGCCGTTTCTGCCGACGATTTCGCCAAATTGGCCAAGGAGCTTTAGTTTTCGGCGGAAAATCCGTATCTTTGGGACTTTGCAGGCGTGATGTTTGCAAAGTCCTTTTTATGAAAGGCCGACGGGAAGGCTCCGGAGCGCCGATCCCGGGCCGGCACGGATACGCGGGCCGCAGCGCCTGCGGGACGATTATAAATTTTGTGCATTCATAAAAATTATGTCCGAATTCGAAAAATACGCCCGCGGGAAATGCGGGATCAGCTCGCTGAAACTCCACGACTTCCAGTCTGTCAGCGCCTCCTACGTGTCGCCCACGATCATCGAGGAGCGCCAGCTGAACGTGGCCACGATGGACGTCTTCTCGCGCCTGATGATGGATCGCATCATCTTCCTGGGTGCACCCATCTATGACGACGCAGCCAACATCATCCAGGCGCAGCTGCTCTTTCTGGAGTCCGTCGACCCCGAGAAAGACATCCAGATCTACATCAACTCGCCCGGCGGATCGGTCTCGGCCGGTCTGGGCATCTACGACACCATGCAGCTCGTGGCCCCCGACGTGGCGACCATCTGCACGGGGCTGGCCGCCTCGATGGGCGCCGTGCTGCTGACCGCCGGCGCTCCGGGCAAGCGCTCGGCCCTGCCCCACTCGCGGGTGATGATCCACCAGCCGCTGGGCGGCGCCCAGGGCCAGGCTTCCGACATCGAAATCACGGCCCGCGAGATCATGAAGACCAAACGCGAACTCTACGAAATCCTGGCCGCCCACTCGGGCGTGACGGTCAAGAAGATCGAGCGCGACGCCGACCGCGACTACTGGCTCTCGGCCTGCGAAGCCCGCGACTACGGACTGATCGACGAAGTGCTCACCAAACGCGAAAAACAATGACGCAGAACCGCAACAACAACCGCCGCAACGGCAACGACCCGAACGACTGCTGCTCCTTTTGCGGCGCCCGCCGCGACGACGTGGAACTGATGTTCCAGGGCATGAACGGCGCCAACATCTGCAACGAATGTATCGAACGGGGTCACACGATGCTGCTGGAAAACGCCGCGCTCGCCCGCAAACGCGCCGCCGACGCGTCGCTGGGCAAGGACGACCTGCTGAAACCTGCGCAGATCAAGGATTTCCTCGACCAGTATGTCATCGGTCAGGACGCCGCCAAGCGCTACCTCTCCGTGGCGGTCTACAACCACTACAAACGACTGCTCCACCCTGCCAAGGAGGGAGAGGTCGAAATCGACAAATCGAACATCGTGCTCGTCGGCCCGACGGGAACGGGCAAAACGCTCATGGCCCGCACGATCGCCCGCCTGCTGAAGGTGCCCTTCACGATCGTCGACGCCACGGTGCTCACCGAGGCCGGCTATGTGGGCGAAGACGTCGAGAGCATCCTCTCGCGTCTCTTGCAGGTGGCCGACTACAACGTCGAGATGGCCCAGCGCGGCATCGTCTTCATCGACGAAATCGACAAGATCGCACGCAAGGGCGACAACCCCTCCATCACGCGCGATGTCTCGGGCGAGGGCGTGCAGCAGGCGCTGCTCAAGCTGCTGGAGGGCACCGTGGTGAACGTGCCGCCCCAGGGCGGGCGCAAGCACCCCGACCAGAAATTCATCCAGGTCGACACGCGCAACATCCTCTTCATCTGCGGCGGCGCGTTCGACGGCATCGAACGCAAGATCGCCCAGCGGCTCAACACCCGCGCCGTGGGCTACGGACGGGCCGAGAGCAGCAAGATCGACCGCAACGACCTGATGAGATACATCACGCCGCAAGACCTCAAGTCGTTCGGGCTGATTCCCGAGCTGGTGGGGCGCCTGCCGGTGCTCACCTACATGCAGCCGCTGGGCCGCGAAGCCCTGCGCCGCATTCTGACCGAGCCGAAGAACGCCATCGTCCGGCAATACGAACGGCTCTTCGAGCTGGACGGCGTGAAGCTGACCTTCGACGACCGGGCCTTGGACTACATCGTCGACAAGGCCGTGGAGTTCAAGCTCGGCGCCCGCGGCCTGCGGTCGATCTGCGAAGGCGTGATGATGGACGCCATGTTCGACCTGCCCTCGGGCGACACGCGCAAATTCGTCGTCACGGAACCCTATGCGGCAGAAAAATTCGAGCGAACGAATATTTGTACCCTCAAACAGGTCGGATAATCGAAGATTTTCTTATCTTTGCATAAATAAAGGCTCCCGGCGAGACTCCGCCCCATGCGGCGCAGCTCCCAGGTCGGAGCGTTTGCTCCGCGGCCGGAAGCAGGCCCGGCGGGAAAATACGGATTATCCGAAACTTATAACTTTACACACGATATGTCTACGAATTCCAAACTGACGCGCGTTGCCGACAACATCCGCATGCTCTCGGCCGCGATGGTCGAAAAAGCGAAGTCCGGGCACCCGGGCGGCGCCATGGGCGGCGCCGATTTCGTTGCGGTGCTCTACTCCGAGTTCCTGCGCTACGATCCCGACAAGATGGACTACCCCCATCGCGACCGGTTCTTCCTCGACCCGGGCCACATGTCGCCGATGCTCTACTCCACGCTGGCGCTCGCCGGCCACTATACGGCCGAGGAGTTGCAGTCGCTGCGCCAATGGGACAGCGTCACGCCCGGGCACCCCGAAGTAGACATCATGCGCGGCGTGGAAAACACCTCCGGCCCGCTGGGCCAGGGCCACGCCATGGCGCTGGGCGCTGCGATCGCCGAACGGTTCATGGCGGCGCGCTTCGGCGAATGGATGGAGCACAAGACCTACGCCTACATCTCCGACGGCGGCATCGAGGAGGAGATATCGCAGGGCGTGGGCCGCATCGCGGGGCATCTGGGCCTCTCGAACTTCATCATGTACTACGATTCGAACAACATCCAGCTCTCGACCAAGGTCGAGGAGGTAGACACGGAAAACGTGGCCCAGAAATACGAGGCCTGGGGCTGGAACGTGCTCTCGGTCGACGGCCACGACATCGACCAGATCCGCAAGGCGCTCACCGCGGCCAATGCCGAGACCGAGCGTCCGACGATCATCATCGGCCGCACCACGATGGGCAAGGGCGCCGTGGCGGCCGACGGTTCGAGCTACGAAGACAAGGTGTCGACCCACGGGCAGCCGCTGACGGCCGCCGGTGCCGACCTGGACGCCACGATCAAGAACCTGGGCGGCGATCCCGAACATCCGTTCGCTTTCTTCGAGGAGAGCCGCGAGGTCTTCGCACACCGCCGCGCCGAACTCAAAGCATGGGCCGAGGAACGCGCCAAGGTCGAGAAGACCTGGCGCCAGGAGCACAAGGACCTGGCCCGCAAACTCGACCGCTTCCTCTCGGGCGAACTGCCCAAGATCGACTACAAGGCCGTAGACATGAAAGCCGACGTGGCCACGCGTGCCGCTTCGGCCACCGTGCTGGGCGTCTATGCCGAGAAGATCGAGAACATGATCGTAGCTTCGGCCGACCTCTCCAACTCGGACAAGACCGACGGCTTCCTCAAGAAGACCAAGGCCTTCGCCAAGGGCGACTTCTCGGGCAAGTTCTTCCAGGCCGGCGTCTCGGAGCTGACGATGGCCTGCGTGATGAACGGCATGGCGCTGCACGGCGGCGTGATTCCGGCCTGCGGCACGTTCTTCGTCTTCTCCGACTACATGAAACCCGCCGTGCGGCTCTCGGCACTGATGCGCCTGCACGTGATCTATATCTGGACGCACGACTCGTTCCGCGTGGGCGAGGACGGGCCGACGCACCAGCCCGTGGAGCACGAGGCGCAGATCCGTCTGATGGAGCACCTGAAGAACCACCACGGCGAACGCTCGATGGTCGTGCTGCGCCCGGCCGACGGCGAGGAGACCCTGATGGCGTGGAAAACGGCCGTCGAGGAACACCGTCCCGTGGCGCTGATCCTCTCGCGCCAGAACATCAAGAACCTGCCCACGCTGGGACGTGCCCGCCGCGAAGAAGCCGCACAGGTCTCGAAGGGCGGCTACGTAGTGATGGACGCCGCCAAGCCGGCCGCCGTACTCGTAGCCACGGGTTCGGAGGTCGCCACGCTGGTCGAGGGCGCCGAACTGCTGGCGCAGGAGGGCATCGCCGTGCGCGTGGTCAACGTGCCGAGCGAAGGTCTGTTCCGCGACCAGCCCAAGTCCTACCAGGAGAGCGTCCTGCCCTCGGGCATCGTGCGCTACGGCCTGACCTCGGGTCTGCCGGTGAACCTGCTGGGACTGGTCGGCGAATCGGGCATGATCCACGGTCTCGACCACTTCGGATTCTCGGCTCCCTACAAGGTGCTCGACGAAAAATTCGGCTACAACGGCGTGACCGTAGCTGCTGAAGTGAAGAAGCTGTTGAGAAACAAATAACGGACGAGACGACCGAACGATCGGGAAGTAGAAACACGCAAGACACCCGTCTGCTCTCCATGTCGGAATAAACGGGTCGGTCGAATGATCGGGCCGCCGTGTCCGCCTTTCAAGAAAAGAACCGCTCCTGCTGCGAAATGCAGCAGGAGCGGTTTTCATATGTCCATTATGTTCGAATCGACGCTTATTTTGCAGGTTCGAATACGCTCATTTTTTGTGCGAATGGGAATAATACGTTACCTTTGCCCCTCGTATGCTCTATAATTTCGTCAAATACAAGGATCAATACAAAGCCAACCTCAAGCTGGCACTGCCCGTCGTGCTCACGCAGCTGGGGCAGATTCTCACACAGGTGGCCGACAACTTGATGGTAGGCCGCTACGGCGGCGACGACCCGCTGCCGCTGGCCGCCGTGTCGTTCGGCGGTTCGGTCTTCTTCATACTCTGCATCACGGCCATCGGCGTGGCGCTGGGCATGACGCCGCTGGTGGGCGAGCTGTTCGTGCAGGGCGACCGCAAACGTTCGGCCTCGCTGCTGCAAAACGGCATCCTGTTCTACACGCTCCTGGGTCTGGGCATGGCGGCCATACAATATGCTGCCGCGCCGCTGCTCTACCGCCTCGGACAGCCGGCCGAAGTGGTCGACATGGCCCTGCCCTACTACCGGATGCTCATCTACAGCATGCCGCTGATGATGCTTTTCTTCGCATTCAAGCAATTCCTTGAGGGCGTGGGCAATACGCGGGTAGAAATGGTCGTGACGATCATCGCCAACCTGGCCAACATCGGCTTCAACTGGATATTCATCTACGGCCGCTGGGGATTCCCCGAAATGGGCGCCGAGGGTGCCGGACTGGGCACGCTGCTGGCACGCTCGATCGCACCGATACTGATGATCGGCTACTTCATCAACCGGTCGAAATACCGAGCTTATCTGGAGGGATTCTCGCTCCGCAACTACTCGTGGGCCACGGTGCGGCAGCTGCTGCGCATGGGCCTGCCCATCTCGCTGCAAATGTTCCTCGAATCGTCGGCGTTCGTGGGCACCAGCGTGATGATGGGGTGGTTCGGCACGCAGGCCATCAGCGCCAACCAGATCGCCATCACACTGGGCAACTGCGCATTCATGATCGTGATGTCGATCGGCGCCGCCACCACGATCCGCATATCGCACTGCTACGGACTGCGCAACACGTCCGAACTGTCGCTGGCAGCCAAGGCGTCGTATCATCTGGTGCTGGCCTGGAACACCTTCGCAGCCCTGGTCTTCATCACGCTGCGCCATTGGATTCCGACGCTCTTCACCACCAACGCCGAGGTGATCGCCATCACCTCCGATCTGCTGATCTTCGCAGCGCTCTACCAGCTCTCGGACGGCTTGCAGAACGTCTCGGTGGGTATCCTGCGCGGATTGCAGGACGTGAAGATCATCATGCCCATAGCGTTCATATCCTATTGGCTGCTCAACCTGCCGGTAGGCTATCTTTTCGGATTCACCCTCGGCATGGGGCCGTCGGGGCTGTTTCTCGGCTTCTCGTTCGGGCTTTCGATGGCGGCGCTGCTGATGATCGCACGGCTGCGGCGCAACATCCGGAAAATGAAAGACGAAACGCCCGGCGCAGCTCCTCTGGCCTGACACCTGCAAATAGGTCATCGGCAACCCCCGCGGCGGCTCGAATCCGGCCGGCGGCACGACATTTCGCCCTGCTCTTTTCGCCTTTCGCTTTTTTTTGCGTATCTTTGTAAAAAGATAACCTGCGCGGCACCGCCCCAACGAATCCGGCGCCGCTTCGGCTTCATTCTTTACGCAAAACACTGTCGCATGGAATCCGAAAAACAGCATACTTGTAAGTTCCGACCCGAGATAGGCCGAGGCTGCTCCTTCTGCAACGAGGGCGCCGAAGTCGAAGCCCGCCCCTGCGGCGGATGCACCAAGCTGCACGAAACCGACTGGCTGGCTCCCTATCCCGACAACGTGCCGACCGACATCTTCGAAGTCCGCTTCAAGAACACGCGCCGCTCGTTCTACCAGAACGTCAACAACCTTCCGCTCAAGGAGGGCGACATCGTGGCCGTAGAGGCATCGCCCGGCCACGACATCGGCATCATCTCGCTCACGGGCGACATGGCGGCCCGGCAGATGCGCCGCACGGGCTTCACGCCCTACAACGGCGAATACAAGAAAATCTACCGCAAGGCCCAGGCCAACGACATCGAACGCTGGCAGGAGGCCATAGCCCTGGAGCACGAAACGATGATCGCCTCGCGCCAGATCGCCGCCGACATGGGTCTGAACATGAAGATCGGCGACGTCGAGTACCAGGGCGACAAGAACAAGGCGATCTTCTACTACATAGCCGACGAACGCGTCGACTTCCGCGAGTTGATCAAGGTCTTCGCCGAGCGGTTCCGCATCCGCATCGAGATGAAGCAGATCGGCGCGCGCCAGGAGGCGGGCCGCATCGGCGGCATCGGAGCCTGCGGCCGCGAGCTGTGCTGCACGTCGTGGATTTCGAACTTCACGAGCGTGACCACGGGGGCCGCACGCGCGCAAGAGATATCGCTCAACCCGCAGAAGCTGGCCGGGCAATGCTCGAAGCTCAAGTGCTGCATGATGTACGAATACGACACCTACGTCGATGCCCGCAAGGAATTTCCGCGCCTGCGCGAGCCGCTGCAAACCATCGACGGCGAATGGTTCTTCGTCAAGAACGACGTGCTGGCCGGCACCATGACCTTCTCCTCGTCGAAGGAGACGCTGGCCAACCTGACCGTGCTGCCCGTGGCCCGGGTCAAGGAGATCATGGAGCTGAACCGCGCCGGCAAGAAAGTCGACCGGCTGCAACATGCCGACGACCTGCCCGCAGCACCCGAGGAACCCACCTACCGTTCGGGTTCCGACGAAGACAGCATCACGCGCTTCGACAAGGCCAAGCGCCGCAAGCGCGGCCGCAACAACCGGGGCGGAGAACGCGGCGAGCGGCAACAAAACCAACGCCAGAACAACGCGGAACAGACTCCGAAATCCGATGCGCTGCATGCCGATGCGGCAGCAAGCGAACACCCGCAAAACCGCTCCGAACACCGTTCGCGGCGTCCGGAACGGCCGCACGGCAACCATAACGGCGAAGCGCGCCGCAACGACCGCAACCGTCATCGCGGCAACCGCCGCCCGGGCGGCAATGGAGAGGCTCGCGGCAACGGAGAAAACCGAAGTAACGGAGAGAACCACGGCAGCAACAACCGCGGCAACAACAACGGCAATAACTGACAGCAACGGATGTTGCCGCCTCGTACTTCCGACAGCCATTCCATGCGGAAACTAACGACCATAGCGCTTCTCGGGGCCGCCCTGCTGCTCGGCGCCTGCCGCAGCACGCCGCATCGTGCGGCGGTCGTCGATGTCGATCCGTCGGAATGGGCCGGCACCGCCGAAATCGTGGTGGAGAACACCGACACGCTGTCGCCCTGCGACATCGCAGTGTTTTTGCGCTACGACGAACAGTTCGCCGACGACACCCTCACGCTCCGCGTCGAAGTGCTCACGCCCGACTCGCTCCGCAGCCGGGAGTGGCTCCGCATGACGATGACACGGCCCCGCAAGCCCGCGGCGCTCCGCCGCCAAGCGGTCGCTGAATACCGCAAGCAGGCGATCCTGCCGCGCAGCGGCGACTACCGGTTCGTCATCGGCCCCGTCCGTCCGGTCGAAGGCGTCGAAGCGGTGGGCGTGCACATAAAGAAAAGATAAGATGGGAAAAGACAAACTTCGCCGATTCCGCGAGAACCTCGGCTTCGCCTGCTTCCTGCAACCCGAATTCGACCAGGTGTTCCGCCGCGACCACCCCATCAAAGGGCACTGGAACCGCGACTTCTTCCGCAACGACCGGCCCATCGTGCTGGAGCTGGGCTGCGGCAAGGGCGAATACACCATTGCGCTGGCCGAACGCGACCCCTCGCGCAACTACATCGGCATCGACATCAAGGGCGCACGGATGTGGCGCGGCGCGAAAACCGCCACCGAACGCGCAATGACCAACGTGGGCTTTCTGCGCACCCGCATAGAATTTCTGGCCGGACTGTTCGCCGAAAACGAAGTCTCCGAAATCTGGATCACCTTTCCCGATCCGCAGCTCAAAAGCCGCCGGGCCAAAAAACGGCTGACCTCGCCGTGGTTTCTGGAACTCTATGCCCGCATGCTGCGGCCCGACGGACATATCCATCTGAAAACCGACTCGCAGCACCTCTACGGCTACACGAACGAAGCGATCCGCCGCTACGGCCTGCCGTGCGAAGTCTCGAACTCCGACATCTACGGCACGGGGCTGGCCGACGAGGTGCTCTCCGTGAAGACGGCCTACGAACAGCGCTTCCTCGGCATGGGGCTGCCGATCACCTATACGCGCTTCGCCCTCGGCGGCCGCCGCGACTTCGAATGGTTCGACTGGGAGGAAGACGAAAAACTCGAAAAAGACAACGAAGCGGCGCGCCAACAATAAAACGATACGGAACACAGGTCGCCCTTACGAAATTACCCCTGCCGCATTGCGCAGCAGGGGTAATATTATAAAACGGAGGTATTTTCGGCGCCGCACACCGGGCGATCATACCATAGCGTACATTGCGTCGGATTATCTTTCGATCCTCCCGTTCGATTCGTCGGGCTATTTCCCGATCATCCCGCCATATACGGTTATTTTTCGATCATCCGTTTGATTTGCCGGGCCAGCTCGGTGTTGTCCATCAAACCGCGGATGCGGTCGGCGCCCGTTCCGTAGAGGTAGACGGGCACGATCGACGCCGTGTGTCCGGTGCTCGAAAAACGGGTCTCTACGCCCGACTCGGGCAGCGTGAAGTCGGCATTGCCGCTGGGCAAGGTCAGGCCGCCGGTCTCATGGTCGGCCGTAACGACCACCAAGGTGCCCGGATGCGCATCGGCGAAATCCATGGCGACGGCTACCGCCTGCTCGAAATCGCGCATCTCGCCGAGCAGCGCTCCGGCATCGTTGCCGTGGCAGAACATGTCGATCTGCGAACCCTCGACCATAAGAAAGAACCCCTGCTCCGACCCGCCATCCAACAAATCCAAAGCCTTGCGCACGGCACGGGGCAGAAAATCGCCGCGCTCTGCCGCACGGGGCAGGTGCTTGTCGGCCACGGCCGCAAGCACGGGCAGCGCCGACAACGTGTCGAGCATCGCCGACGACTCCGCAACCCGATACCCCTTGTCGCGGAACGCATCGAACCACGTACCGCCGTCGGGCAAGGAGTCGGCGAGCATCCGTCGTCCGCCGCCGATCAACAGATCGATGTCGGAAGCGAACATGTCGCGAAGGATATCGGGCATGTCGTTCCGACCGGCGACATGGGCATAGAACGCAGCCGGCGTAGCATGGAACAGATGGCTCGTGACCACCAGACCGGTGCGCATGCCCTGCCGCCGCGCACACTCGGCCAACGACTCCAGCCGCATGCCGGCCGTGTCGATCCCCAATGCCGCATTGTTGGTCTTCGAACCGGTGCTAAGCGCCGTGCCGGCGGCCGCCGAGTCGGTCACGCGGTTGTTGGCCGAGCGGGTCGCGATGAGCGCCACGCCCTCGGCCCGGTCGAAGGCGGTCGGCGCATAATCCTCGGCGATCTGCAACAGAGAGACTTGAGCCAGCCCCATGCCGTCGCCGATCATGTAAATCACGTTATGCACCTCGCAATCCGTCCTGGGTGCGCAAGCACTCAACAGACACGCTCCCAACAAAAAAAACCTTTTCATACGAACACAAAAATAAAGAGTTTCCGACAACGCCGTCCGGCACCCGTCCTTGGCCGAAGCGAGCAAGACCCCGCTCCTGAACGCGCCGCGGAACACCTATTTGTCTGTTAAAAATAGATATTTTTCTGCAAACTTTTTATTACTTTTACAAAAAATTTAGTCCTGCTGAAACCATGGATGTGAAGATCGCCGCCGACTGGAAAGAACTCTTGGCACCGGAATTCGAAAAGCCCTATTTCGCCGCTCTGACGCAGTTCGTGCGGCAGGAATATGCCGCACGCCGCATCTATCCGCGCGGCAGCAACATCTTCCGGGCATTCGACAAATGCCCGTTCGAACGGCTCAAGGTGGTCATCATCGGGCAAGACCCCTATCACGGCCCCGGGCAAGCCAACGGGCTGTGCTTCTCGGTGGGCGACGGCGTGCCGTTCCCGCCTTCGCTGCAAAACATCTTCAAAGAAGTGTCCGACGACATGGGCACGGCCATACCGGCCACGGGCAACCTCGACCGCTGGGCGGAACAAGGCGTGCTGCTGCTCAACGCCGTGCTGACCGTGAGGGCGCACGAAGCGGCCTCGCATGCGGGGCACGGCTGGGAGACCTTCACCGATGCGGTGGTGCGGGCGATCAACGAACGCAAACAAGGCATCGTCTACATGCTCTGGGGCAGCTATGCCCAAAAGAAAGGCGCGATAGCCGACCCGCAGCGCAACTGCATCCTCAAAGCCGTACACCCCTCGCCGCTCTCGGTCTACCGGGGATTCTTCGGCTGCCGCCACTTCTCACGCGCCAACGAATATCTCCGCTCGATCGGCAAAGAACCGATAAACTGGTAAAAAGAGGATAACTACAACTTCCTCGCATCGTTCTGAAATCGGGCCGAAAGACTCCGCCCCCGAAGCCGGGCAACAAAGAGCTTCCCGCAACTCCCGAAACAAAAAATTACCCCTGCCATTCAGTATGGCAGGGGTAATCCTTGTCCGCGAGAGCCGCCGGGCGGCTCCGCTGCGGCCACCTATCTATCGCACGATGTTGGCGATAAGGAACGTAGCGGCCACGGTAAGAATGGCGTAAAGCTCGGGGAAAGCGGCGAGGATCAGCGTCTTACCCATCACGTCGTGCCCGTTGCCGATGGCAGCGATACCGTTGGCGCAGACCTTGCCCTGGAAGACGGCTGCTGCGAGGTTGACGATGCCCACCAGGATGCCGGCGCCCAGCACGGCTGCGGCCTGCACCATCGTGGGGTTCTGCAAGAAACCCTGCACCATGAAGAAGCAGACGAAGCCGTAGAGACCCTGCGAACCGGGCAGAGCCGAAAGAATCATGTAGCTACCGAACGCGCCGTTGTTCTTCTTCATGGCGCCGACGGCCGCCTGGCCGCAGATCGAAGTACCTACGGCAGAAGCGATACCTGCCAGACCTACCATCAGAGCCACGCCCACGTAGGCCATTACCAAAGCTGTTGTTTCCATAGTCGAATGAATTTTATTTGTTGTTGAATTTTCGTTTTTATCCGGTGCCCGGCTGTCATGCGCAGCGAGACGCCCTTGTCTTTTATTTTTCCATTTTTCTCAACGGTTCGAAGTTGCGCGTAGCCATTTCGAAGCCGGCGTTCTTGTAGAACTCCACGAATGTCAGACGCATCGGGTGGACGAACGACGAGATGGTCGACATGAAGAGGTTGATGCCGTGGCCGATCAGCAGGATCGGCAGCATGATCAGTATCCGCACGACGATGTGGGCGCCGTCGGGCACGAAGCCCTCGGCCAGCGAGTTGAAGACCAGCGCCAGCACACCGCCCGACAATCCGATGGCGAACAAACGGATGTAGGAGAGCACGTCGCTCAACAGGCCGGTAATGTTGTTATAAAGGTTCCACACGCCGGAGCCGAGGTTGAGCAGCGGATTGCGGCCGGGCGTATTGAAGAACAACATCAACACGGCGCCGATGCCCAACACGACGTAAAACGCCACGGACGAGGTGCCGAACCCGGAAATGACCCACTTCTCGTTGAGCATCGGGAGTCCGCCGGCGACCGAGGCGGCCAGCAGGATGATGAACCACCCCATCGTGCCCAACGAATAGCGCACGCCGAAGGTGCGGGCCGTGACGCAGATGCTGATGAGCATGCCGAAGAGAATCTGCACCATGCCGATAGCCAGGGCGATGGAGAAGAAGCGGTTCTGGAAGTCGAAGAAGCGGAACAACGGTTCGCCGTCGGCCTGGAGCGGCACCCACTCCTGCATGTTCACTCCGAAGAACGAACCGCAGAACAACCCGAAAAGGATCGTCGCCGCGGCGCACATCGTGGCGAACCACGCGGCCTGGCGCATCATGCCGGGCTTGCGGTTCTTGCGGAGCAGCCACAAGCCCATGGCCAGCAGGATCAGACCGTAGCCCGCGTCGTTGAGACAGATGCCGAAGAACAGCATGTAGAACGGCGCGAAGAACGGCGTGAGGTCGATCGTGCCGTAGCGGGGCCGGGCGTACATGTCGCCCACCAACTCGAAGATGCGGGCGAACCACCCGTTCTTGAGCTTGACCGGCGTATTGTCCTCGGGCGTGGGGTCGCTCTTGATATAGACCACGTTGGGATACTCCTCCAACAGCGCGTCGACCTGGGCGGAACGCTCCGTCTCGGCCCATCCCTCCATGACGGCCAGCGTGCCGTCGGCGGCCTGCCGGGCCGTGGCCTCGACCTTGAGGCCCTGCAACCGCTCCTTGAGCGAAGCGACGTAGGCAACCAACAACGGCCGCGAAGCGGCGGCACGTGCGAAGTCGCCATCGAGCGTCTCCAGCTTGGCCTGCTCGGCAGCGATGGCCGCTTCGGCCTGGCGGATGTCCATCTGCGGCGCCTTCATCTCCTGCGCATCGAGGTTTACCTCCTGCCCGGGAGCTGCAATGACGACGAACCACACCATCGCATCGGTGCGGCCGATCTCGGAAATCGTATACTGCTCCGACCATTCGGCCGACACCTTGTCGTAGGTGTTGCGCTGGGTGGAGAAATAACGCAACACGACCCCCTCGTCGGCGAGCTTCTGCACCCGGGCAACATCGAAATCGCCCCACGGACGCAGTTCGTCGGCGCTCTTTTCGAGCCGCGCGATCTCGGCCCGGACAGCGGCCGCCTCGCGCTGGGCACGCAGATAGTGCTCGAAGGCCTCCCGACCGGACGCATAGGGCACGACTTGGGCGGCCCCTCCGGCAACACGAGACGCAACGTCCCCTTTCGGCCCGGCTTTCTCGCGCTCCTCCGTCCATGCCTTGAGGAATTCGAGCGCCTTGTTGCCTGCCTCGATGTCGAGGAGCAGCTGACGGTCTTCCTCGGACGGCTCCCAGCCGGAGACGGTAATGTCGACCAGCCCCAGCTCGCGCAACTTTTCTATGAAATCGCCGCTCTGTGCCGCGAAAAGCACAAAGTCGTATTTCGACATCCTCGCTATCATAACATGGCGCCCTCCCCGGCCTGCTGCTGTTTGGTTTTGACGATCTTCTGGGCCGACTTGGAGAGGTTCTCCTCGTCCTCCATGAAGCGCTTGATCTTGCGTATGGCGTCCTCGTAACCGGGTATCTGCACCTTCTCGTACAAGTTCACCTTCTGAGTGGTCTTGCGCCGGGCGAAGTCGAGCAACTCCATCTTGCGGTTATAGACCTCGAACTCCAGCCCGAGACGCGCGAGTTTTTTGAGCACCTCCACGCCGTCGGCGAACCAGACGGGCGCCGAGAAAAGGTCGTAGGGCTTCTCCTCGAACTTCACGTCCTGCAACACGGGCGTACGCACGCCGGCGATCTTCTGGGTCGTCAGCTCGACGTCGGCGATACGCACCAGCCCGTCGTCGAACTCGCCCCAGAGCGCCGCCATGTAGTCGTACTCGGCCTTCAGGGCATCGAGCCGACGGCGGTAGTCCGCAGCCGAATCCTTCGCTTTCTTGACCTCGGAACGCAGGGCCGACTCCTTGCTTTTGATCGTAGGGAGCGCCTTCTGCCGCATCTTGAGCTGCTTGCCGAGTTCGCCGAGCGAGGTTTTGTTGTATTGAAACTTGATAGCCATAGGCCGCTATGCTTTCCAGTATTTCTTGATAAGCTCCTCCTTGATGGCCACCTCCTCGCGCGAGAAGTACTCGGCGAAAAGCTCCCATGCCGTGTCGAGCATGCGGGTAATGTCGATATTGACATCGATAGCCAACAGTTTCTCGGAGTAGTCGTGGGCGAACTTCAAGGTACGCTCGTCGTAGTCCGAGAGGTCGAAGCCGTTTTCGAGCTTGGTCTTGGCATTGGCCGCATCGGCGTAGAGACGCACGCAGGCGTTCATCACCTGGGGATGATCCTCGCGGGTCTTCTTGCCGATGACCAGCTGCTTGAGACGCGACAGCGAACGGAACGGGTCGACGATGACCTTGCCCGTGTCGGAGTCGTTGCGCAGGAACAACTGGCCCTCGGTGATGTAACCCGTGTTGTCAGGAATGGCGTGGGTGATGTCGCCGCCCGAAAGGGTCGTCACGGCGATGATGGTGATCGAACCGCCGTTGGGCAGCTGCACGGCCTTCTCGTAGATCTTGGCCAGGTCGGAGTAGAGCGAACCGGGCATCGAGTCCTTGGAGGGGATCTGATCCATGCGGTTCGACACGATAGCCAGGGCGTCGGCGTAGAGCGTCATGTCGGTAAGCAACACCAACACCTTCTCGCCCTTGTCCACGGCGAAGTACTCGGCGGCCGTCAAGGCCATGTCGGGCACCAAGAGACGCTCGACGGGCGGGTTCTCGGTGGTGTTGACGAACGAGACGATGCGGTCGAGGGCGCCGGCGTTCTCGAAGACCGACTTGAAATAGAGGAAGTCGTCGTTGGTAAGACCCATGCCGCCCAAGATGATCTTGTCGGCCTTGGCACGCAAAGCCACGTTGGCCATCACGGCGTTGTAGGGCTGGTCGGGGTCGGCGAAGAACGGAATCTTCTGACCCGTGACGATCGTATTGTTCAAGTCGATGCCGGCGATGCCCGTGGCGATCAGCTCCGAAGGCTGGAGACGCTTGAAGGGGTTCACCGTGGGGCCGCCGATCTCGCGGGCTTCGCCCTCGACGGCTTCGCCGCCCTCCAGGGGTTCGCCGTAGGCGTTGAAGAAGCGGCCGGCGAGGTTGTCCGACACCTTGAGCTTGGGCGGCTCGCCGTGGAAGATCACTTCCGAGTCGGTGGCGATGCCCTCCGTGCCGGCGAAGACCTGCAAGGTGACGTTCTCGCCCATAATCTTCACCACCTGCGCGAGCTTGCCGCCCACGGTGGCCAACTCGTCGTTGCCCACGCCCGAGGCGCGGAGCGTGACGGTAGCCTTGGTGATGTTGTCGATCTTGGTATATATTTTCTGAAATGCGCGTGTTGTCATGGCTTATTCGGTTTTAGCAAGCACATACTGCTCGATCTGCTTCTTGTAATCGTTGAACTTCTCCGACTGCCACTGGGAGTAGTTCATCTGGCGGAAGAGGTTGATGAGTCCCTTGAAGAACTGCGAGCACTCCTCGAAGTCGGCGAACGGGAACTCCTTGCGGCAGATGTCGAGCACCATTTCGTACATCATCTTCTGACGCTCGATCGGGCAGTTGGCGTCGATGTCGTCGAAAGCGTCCTGCTGGAGGATCACGAAGTCGATCAGCTCCGACTTCCAGAACCGCTCGTGGTACTCCACGGGCACGCCGTCGTCGCCCAGAATGTTGATCTGGTCGTTGGCCTCCTTGCCGCGCTGCACGATGGTCTTGCCGGCATAGACCTTCTCGACCCACCCTTTCCCGATGTGCTCGTCCAGATACTCGCTGATCTCGGGATACTCCAGATACTTCGAGTACGAATCCAGCGGATCGATGGCCGGGTAGCGCTTCGAGTCGGCACGACCCTGCGAGAGGGCGTAGAAACAGCGCGCGGCCTTCTTGGTCGATTCGGTCACCGGCTCCTTGAGGTTGCCGCCTGCGGGCGACACGGTGCCGAGGAACGTCACGGAGCCGGTCTCTCCGTTATTGAGTTTGACCAGACCGGCACGCGAGTAGAAGTTCGAAATGATCGCCGACAAGTCCATCGGGAAAGCGTCCTGACCGGGCAGCTCCTCCAAACGGTTGGACATCTCGCGCAGCGCCTGCGCCCAACGCGACGTCGAGTCGGCCATGACCAGCACCTTCAGACCCATGGCGCGGTAGTACTCGCCGATGGTCATGCCGGTGTAGACCGACGCCTCGCGCGCAGCGACGGGCATGTTGGAGGTGTTGCAGATGATGATCGTGCGCTCCATGAGCTTGTGGCCCGTGCGGGGGTCGACCAGCTCGGGGAACTCCTTGAAGATTTCGACCACCTCGTTGGCACGCTCGCCGCAGGCCACCATGATGATGACGTCGGCATCGGCCTGCTTCGAAATGGCATGCTGGAGCACCGTCTTGCCGGCGCCGAACGGCCCGGGGATGAAACCCGTACCGCCCTCGGCCATGGGATTGAACGTGTCGATGGCGCGCACGCCGGTCTCCATGACGCGGGCGGGACGGGGTTTTTCAGCATAGCAACGCACGGCCTGCTTGACGGGCCATTTCTGCACCATGGTAATATTGTGGTCGCGGCCCTCGGCGTCGGTAACGACGGCGATGGTGTCCGTTACCTTGTAGCTGCCGGCTGCGGCGACGCTCTTGACCGTATAGGTGCCGCTCATCGCGAAAGGCACCATGATCTTGTGAGTGAGCCACTGCTCCTTGACCTCGCCCAGCCACGAAGCGGCCGACACCTTGTCGCCGGCCTGGGCCAGGGGCTTGAACTCCCACTGCGCCTCGAAATCGAGGGGGTCGGTGATCGACCCGCGGGCGATGAACAGACCGTCCATCTTTTCGAGGTCGTTCTGCAAACCGTCGTAGTTGCGCGACAGCAGACCCGGAGCGAGCGTGGCTTCGAGCATGTGCCCCTCGAATTCCACGCGGTCGCCGATCTTCAATCCGCGGGTGCTGTCGAATACCTGGACATAGGCCGCATCGCCCATGACCTTGATGACCTCGGCCATCATCTTCGTATCGCCGGTATAGACGTAACATATCTCGTTCTGCCCGACGGGGCCGTCGGCCTTGACGATGACGATGTTCGAAATGATACCGCTTACACGTCCTGTTGTTTTCATTCCTTATATGTTATTGTTTTTCTATCATTTCCTTGCCGTCCAGCTCGGCCAGCAGGCGGGCGAACATCTCGCGGCCGCGCGTGGGGTCGAGCAACGTCCAGCGGGCCACGATGTTGACCCGCACCAGGTAGGAGAGCACGGCGTTGATGTCGAAGTAGTCGAACGTAGCCAGGTCGAGCGCTTCGTTCCAGCGGATCAGGTCGATCTTGCGCTCCTTCTCGACGAGGTTCTGCTCCTCGCCCACGGCGGCGATCACTGCGTCGATGTAGCCCAGTTCGCCGCGCAGACCGAAGTCGGCGGCCGAGCTGCGCTGCAACTGCTCCACCACGTCGCCCCCGCCGACGGTTACCTCTTCGACGGGACGTCCGACGGCCCGGGCCGTCACGGCGGCGGTCAGGTTGCGCAGGTTGCGGTCGAAGACGGACCACTGACGCAGAAAACGGCAGCCCTTGCGGGCGCAAAGCTCATAATAAGCCGCAAAAAGCGACTTCTCGAAGCGCTGCGCCGTATCCACCGTCTCGGCATCCTCGCCCTCGGGATCGGCATAGGCGCGCACCACGCGGGCCAGCTCCTCGGGCAGGCGCACGGGCTGCTTCAACTCTTCGGCCAGCTCCTCCCGCAAGAAATTGCCCAGCGGACTGAACGCCCGGCGTCCGGCCCGCAGAGCGACCAGATTCTCGCAGTCGTAATAGGCGTCGAGCAGCCGCACCTGCCGCGCATCGCGCTCGGTAAGCGCCTCGAACACCTCCTCGACGATGGCCCGCGCATCGAAACCCTTGGTATCGGCATCGAGCGCATACTCGCGGAGTCCGGCGACGAGCGTATAATAATTGGTCGCGAACATGACGTCTACGCCTTAAACAGCATCGCGGAAACCTTCTCGCGCAGGTACTCGCCCAACAGCGCCTCGACATCGGCGTCGGAGAACGAGATGTAGTAGCCGCCGTCCTTGGCGCCGACCCGGAAACCGCTCTTCACTTCCTGGGAATAACCCACCTCGATACCGGCCGCGAGCAACTCCCCGGCGCTCTTTTCGAACGCTGCATCGAGTTTCGCGCGCTCGCCCTCGGGCAGCAGGGCCTTCAACTCGACCTTGCCGGCATCGGCACCGTTCCAGTTCTTGGCCACGGCCAGCAGCATCTCCTTGATGAACGCGGGGTCGACGGCGGCATCCTGCACGCCTGCGCCCGTCGCCTTGGCCACGATCAGCGAAGCGATCTCCGACTTGATGCGGGCCACGGCCTGCTTGCCGGCCAGCGCGATTTCCGTGAGGGTGTTCTTCTCCACGTCCTCGGCCTTGGCCTGCGCCTTGCGGACGATTTCCCCGGCCTGAGCCTCGGCATCGGCCACGATCTTGGCGGCACGGGCCTTGGCGTCGGCCACCAGACGGTCGGCCTCGGCACGGCCTTTCTCCAGCCCCTCGTCGTAGAGTTTCTGGGTCAACTGCTGAAGTTTGTTTTCCATATCGATCTATCTGATTTTGATTATTGTATTTTCACGCAACAAATTTAAGAAAGATTCCGGGAACAGCAAGGCCGCGCAGAACAATTTATCCGCAATTCATCAACATTCAACCAAAAACGACTAAAAAGCGCCCGCATCGCCGCCTGCCGGCCCCCTCGCAACGCCCCAACACACCGCCAGTCCCGCACCGGGAAACACCCCGGCAGGTCTTCTGCCCCGTCGCCCTCCCCAGGAACGCTCCTTCTTCCCAGGAACGCCCCCGGGACAAAGTATTCTGCCTTTCTGGTATACGATTTGCAGGTCTTCGGACACCGGGCCGCTCCATAGGGAACACCCGGTGCACAAAACTGGCTTTCGGTCGGACGGCTCGCGCCCCCAGACATGATCGGCAGTAAGATGTTCAACTAAAAATTTAAACATTATGAAAGAGTCCACCTCCAAGACTTCCGCACGCTCGCAGTCGAGCCAGTGCAAGTCGTCGGAAAAGGCGACGGGCCGCACCACCGCTTCGCGCGGCAGCAATTCGACCCGCAGCAACAGCAGCTCGCGCACGGGTTCGCGCAGCAACAATCCCGAAGGTCACAACCAGTACACCAAGAAGTAGGAGACCGCCGGAAAGCGACAAGGCGCGGGATTTCGTCCCGCGCCTTGGCTTTGCATGTCGACCCTTTAGCGATGCTGCGGCCGCAGGAGGTCGAGCACCGTTTTCACGGGCGAGAAAGTCGAAACGGGCACATCCACGAACACCGTGTTCCAGCGCGCCATCGCCCCGTTCCAAAGACCCGGCAACTCCTGGGCGCGCAATTCGCGGCCGCCCGACGACTTGGACGAAATGAAGCCGGTCGAGGGATCGACATACTCGCGCAGATCGTATTTGCTGCCGTCGGCACGCCGCACGCCGCACACCAAGTCGACCGGATTGAAGTGGGTCGCCGACTTCATGAGCGGCATGTCGTCGGGCGCGATCTGGCTCGACTCGGCGATCTGCAACGACTCGGTGCCGTCGGGGTTGGCCACCCAGAACGGCCCGCCGCCCGGCTCGCCCTCGTTGCGCACCATGCCGCAGACGCGGATCGGACGGTCGAGGATCGCCCGCAACAACGCGGCATCGTAGTGTTCGGGCAACTTCACGCACAATTCCCTACGGATGAATTCGGCGATCGGCTCCAAGTCGCCGGTGCGGGCGTCCAAAGCCTTCAGACACTCGGCCGCCCGCTCCTGCAAACCGAGCAGCACGCCGGCCAGCACCTTTTTGAACCGCACGGTGTCGCCACGCAAAGCATCGGTCGTCACGTTATCGATATTCTTGATGAAAACAAGGTCGGCATCGATGTCGTTCAGGTTCTCGATCAAGGCGCCATGTCCCGCAGGCCGGAACAGCAGCCGCCCGTCGTCCTGCCGGAAAGGCGTGTTGTCGGGATTCACGGCGATGGTGTCGGTCGAAAGTTTCTGCACCGAGAACGAAATGTCGTAGCGGATGCCGAAACGTTTTTCATAAAGGGGCACCTTCTCGGCCAGCAAGGCTTCGAAGCCGGCCCGATGCTCGGGCGAAACGGTAAAATGGATCTTCGCCGTGCCGCCCGACGCAGCATAGGCGGCACCCTCGACCAGATGTTCCTCGACGGCCTTGCGCGCCCCCTCGGGATAGGCATGGAACGCGACCAGCCCTTTGGGTTTGCTGCCATAGCCGAGACCCTCGCCCACGATGGCGCCGACCACGGCCTTGTCGTCGGCCCCCTCGGGCAGAACGGCTTTCAGCTCGGGCCAGAAAGCGAAATCCTCGACATGCTCCAACAGCGTATCGATGCCCTTGCCGCGCTTGCCCTCGTTGACGAACTCGAACAACTCCTTGAACATGCGCGTGGCAGCGCCCGAAGCGGGCACGAACTTCACGACGGAGAGCCGTCCGGCAGCCTCGTCATAACGGGCGGCGGCCCGGTCGGCCTCTCTTTCGTCCAATATCGTCACGCCGTCGCCGGGCGAAGCGGCCCGCACGACCTTGAGACTGGGGAATCCGCGGCGGAAATTCTCGATCTGCCGCTCGACCGCCTCGGGCGCGAGACCGTGCCGGGCGATCTGTTGAAGATCATCTTGTGAAAACATGATTTTAAAGTATTTAGGTTTTTGTCGGTATCCGGTTCTATCAAAGATACGAAATTATTCCTAACTTTGCGCATCATGTCGAAAGAATTTCACCGCATAAACCTGCGCGACCGCAACAGCTTCCACGTCGAACAGCACGCCGCACGGCTCGTCGAGTTCGAAACGGCGGAGGAGCTGCGGGCCGTTTTCGCCGCAGGCGCGCCCGACCGCTGGATGGTGCTGGCGGGCGGCAACAACATCCTCTTCACGCGCGACTACGACGGGCTGCTGCTCACGCCGGTGTCGCAGCGGATCGAAATCCTCGATGAAAGCGGCGGCGAGGTGCGCGTGCGCGTCGATGCGGGCGTCGAGTGGGACGACCTGGTCGAATGGGCCGTGGAACGCGGGCTGTGGGGCATCGAGAACCTCTCGCTCATCCCCGGCAAGGCAGGCGCAGCGCCGGTGCAGAACATCGGAGCCTACGGCTGCGAAGCCAAGGATGCGATCCGCCGGGTCGAAATGTACTGCACCGAGAGCGACTCGATGCTGACGCTCGACGCGGCGCACTGCGAATTCGGCTACCGGGAGAGCGTCTTCAAGCATGCGCTGAAAGGACGCGTCATCATCACGGCGATCGAAATCGCCCTCTCGCGAACGCCGCAGCCCCGGCTGGGCTACGGCGACGTCGAACGCGAGGTCGAGGCCCGCGGCGGCGCCACGCTGCGCAACATCCGCGATGCGATCTGCGCGATCCGCCGGGCCAAACTGCCCGACACGTCCGAGCTGGGCAACGCGGGCAGCTTCTTCAAGAATCCGGTCGTCGACCGCGCGCTGGCCGAGCGGCTGCAAGCCCAATGGCCCGAGATGCCGCTCTACCCGGCGCCGGATGCCGGCAAGGCCAAGCTGGCGGCCGGCTGGCTGATCGACAAGGCCGGCATGAAAGGCTACCGCGAAGGGCGCGTGGGCGTCCACGACCGCCAGGCGCTGGTGCTGGTCAACCTGGGCGGCGCGACAGGCGGCGAAGTGCTGGCCCTGGCGCGCAAGGTGCAGGCGGCCGTCGAGGAGAAATTCGGCGTGGCGATCGACACGGAAGTGAACATCTTATAAAATTATGGCTCTTTTCGAGACTTTCGAACAATATATAAAGGAAAACCGGCTTCTGACGCCCGACGACCGGGTGCTGCTCACCGTTTCGGGCGGCGTGGACTCGATGGTCATGCTGCGGCTCTTCACGCAAAGCGGCTACCGGGTGGGCGTGGCCCACTGCAACTTCCAGCTGCGCGGCCAGGAGAGCGACGACGACGAAGTGCTGGTAGCCGAAGAAGCGGCGCGGCTGGGCGTGCCCTGCTGCAACCGCCGCTTCGACACGCAGGCCGAGATGGAACGCACGGGCGAATCGATGGAGATGGCCGCGCGGCGTCTGCGCTATGCGTGGTTCGAGGAGTTGCGCCACGAGCAGGGCTACACGGCCGTCGCCGTGGCGCACCATGCCGACGACTCGATCGAAACGTTCTTCATCAACCTGCTGCGCGGCACGGGGCTGCGCGGCCTGACGGGCATCTCGACGCAGGTCGGGCGCATCGTGCGGCCGCTGCTTTTCGCCTCGCGCAAAGAGATACTCGAATATGCCGTGGCGAACAAAATCCCGTTCCGCGAAGACTCCTCGAACCGCTCGACCAAGTATCTGCGCAACAAGATCCGCCTGGGACTGATCCCCCGCATCCGCGAAATCAGCCCCAAGTTCACGGCCCTCATGCAACGCAACATCGGCCGGCTGACCGAAGCCCAGCAGTTCATCGACCACGGCATCGAACGCATCCGCCGCGAAGCGGTCACGACCTGCGAGGGGACGGAGATCATCCACCTGGAGCGCATCGACCCGGCATTTCCGCGCGGCTTCGTGATCTACGAACTGCTCGGCTCGGCCTACGGCTTCAAGGGCGACGTGATCGACGCCCTCTGCCGCGCACTCGACCAGCAGGCCACGGGCCGGCGCTTCTATTCGCGCGAACACGTGGCTTATGTGAATCGGGGCACCATAGCCGTAGCGCCGATCCCCGACGACGACGCATGCAGCACGACGGTCGAATACGGCGCCGCGCGAAGCTACTGCGGCAACTCGGTGCTCTACTACGAATATGCGGACATCGACGCCATCAAGGAGTTCGGCGTGCCGGAACAGATCGCGCAGGTCGACGCCGACAAGCTGCACTACCCTCTCACGCTCCGCCGCTGGCAGGAGGGCGACTGGTTCATACCTTTCGGCATGACGGGCCGCAAGAAGGTCAGCGACTTCCTGACCGACGCCAAGGTCTCGGCAGCCGAGAAACAGCGGCAGTTCGTCCTGCTCTCGGACGAGGAGATCGTCTGGCTGGTCGGCCGCCGCATCGACGACCGCTTCCGTTTGAGCGAATCCACCGAAAACGTCCTGCGCATCACCAAAGAAATCGTCTGACATGGCAAAATCGGCTGTCAAATTCCGCGACACGGTCGCCCAATACGAACGTCTGAACGCCGATGCGGCGGCCCGGCGCTACGCCCCGGTCTACCTGCTCATGGGCGACGAAAGCTACTTCATCGACGCGCTGTGCGACCGGCTCTCCGGTGAGATCCTCAACGAAGCCGAGAAGGCCTTCAATCAGATCACGGTCTACGGCAAGGATTCGGAGGCCGGGCAGGTCATCAACCTCTGCCGCCAGATGCCCATGATGGGCGCGCAGCAGGTGGTCATCGTCAAGGAGGCGCAGCAGCTGCGCGGACTCGACAAGCTCTCGCTCTACACCCAGAAACCCTCGCCGACGACCGTCCTGGTGATCTGCCACAAGGAGAAGTCCGTCGACAAACGCTCGGCGCTCTACAAAAGCTGCACGGCCAACGGCGCCGTGCAGCTTTTGTAG
>JAIECN010000023.1 GCA_029068505.1 Alistipes sp. | reverse complement strand
TTTCTCGACATTTCGACCGGCGAGTTCTACGTGGCCGAGGGGTCGGACGCCTATGTCGACAAGCTCATTTCCAACCTTGCGCCCAAGGAGGTGATTTTCCAGCGCGGTTGCGAGGACCGGTTCGCCGATGCTTTCGGTTCGCGGCTTTACACCTACCGGCTCGACGAGTGGGTCTTTTCGCTGGATGTCGACCGCGAAAAGTTGTGCCGGCAGTTCGGCACCAAGTCGCTCAAGGGCTTCGGCATCGACCACTTCACCAGCGGCATTTCCGCCGCCGGCGCCATTCTCCACTACCTCGAATTCACCGAGCACCGCGATATCGCCCACATCCGTTCCATCGCGCGCATCGACCAGAACGATTATGTCTGGATCGACAAGTTCACCATCCGCAACCTGGAGCTTTTTGCTTCGAACGGCGCCCGCGGCAAAGGCAGCTTCGCCGAGGTCATCGACCGCACGCTTTCGCCCATGGGCGGACGTCTGTTGAAGCGGTGGATCGCCATGCCCGTCAAGTCGCCCGAGGTCATCGACCGGCGCTTGGACGTCGTGGAGTACTTTACCCGGCATGCCGAGTGTTTCGAGTCCGTCCGCAGCCAGGTCACCCTCGTCGGCGACTTGGAGCGCATCGCTTCGCGCATCGCCGCCGCCAAGGTCACGCCCCGCGAGTTGGTGCAGTTGAAAAATTCGCTTGCTGCCATCGAGACGCTCAAGTCGCTTCTCGAACAGGCCGATTCTCCCCGTTTGCACGACATGGCGGCCCAGCTCGACACGCTCGCCGAGGTGCGCGACCGCATCGCCCGCGAGATCTATCCCGATCCGCTCAACAACCAGATCCAGCGCGGCGGCGTCATCGCCGACGGGGTAGACCCCGAGCTGGACGACTTGCGGCGCATCGCCCTGCATGGCAAGGATTACCTCGCGCAGCTCCAGCAGCGCGAAATCGAGGCTACCGGCATTCCGTCGCTCCGCTTGAGCTACAACAATGTTTTCGGTTATTACATCGAGGTGCGCAACACCCACAAGGACAAGGTGCCCGAGACTTGGATACGCAAACAGACGCTGGCCAATGCGGAGCGTTACATCACCGAGGAGCTGAAGGTCTACGAGGAGAAGATTCTCGGTGCCGAGGAGAAGATGCTCGCCCTCGAATTGCGCATCTACAACGAGTTGATGGCTTTCATCCGTACGGCGCTCAAAGTCTTGCAGCAGAATGCTTCCGTCATCGCCCGCCTCGATTGTCTCCAGTCTTTCGCCCGCATCGCTTGCGAGCGGCATTACGTGCGTCCCGTGCTCGACGAGGGCAAGCGCATCGAGATTCGGCAGGGGCGCCATCCGGTCATCGAAACTACGCTGCCCGTCGGCGAGGAGTATATCCCCAACGACATCATGCTCGACGACCAGGAGCAGCAGATCGTCATGATCACCGGTCCCAACATGTCGGGTAAGTCGGCCTTGCTGCGGCAGACGGCGCTCATCATCCTCATGGCTCAAATGGGTTCGTTCGTGCCCGCCGAGTCGGCCCATATCGGCGTCGTGGACAAGATTTTCACCCGCGTCGGTGCTTCCGACAACATTTCGCAGGGCGAGTCTACGTTCATGGTCGAGATGCTCGAATCTGCCAGCATTCTCAACAACATCTCCGACCGCAGCATCGTCTTGCTCGACGAAATCGGACGGGGTACAAGTACCTACGATGGCATTTCGATCGCCTGGGCTATGGTCGAGTACCTCCACAACCACCCGAAGATCCACGCCAAAACCCTCTTCGCCACCCATTATCACGAGTTGAACGAGATGGAGCAGATGTGCCCGCGCGTGAAGAATTACCACGTGGCCGTCAAGGAGATCGACAACCAGATCGTCTTCCTGCGCAAACTCGAACGGGGCGGCACCGAACATTCGTTCGGCATCCACGTGGCCCGCATGGCCGGCATGCCGGGTGCGATCGTCTCGCGTGCCGAAGAGATTCTCCGCAATCTGGAGTTGGTCTACGGCAACAACCAGATCGTGCCGAGCCGCAGTCCCAAGGAGCGCAGCCGCAAGACCTCCTCGCAGTCGGTGCGCGAGGCCGCCGAAAACAGTCCGCAGAACATGCAGCTTTCGATGTTCCAGCTCGACGATCCCGTCCTGGTGCAGATACGCGACCAGATCAAGGGCCTCGACCTCGATGCCTTGACGCCGCTCGAAGCGCTCAACAAGTTGAACGAGATCAAGAAAATAGCAGGAATATGAAAAAGTCCGGACGGGGTTGCCGTCCGGACTTCTTTTTTGTCTGCGGTCGCTTCAGCGGAAGAAGTAGAGGATTTCCTTGTACAGGAACGTCAGCGAACGCCGCAGGTTCTTCAGCGGGAACTTCACCGGATTGCCGATCGAGGAAGCGAATTTGCCCATGTGCGATCCTTGGACCGCCACTACAGGATAGCTCCAGTAGAGGGCGAAAGCTCCCTTGCTGCGCAGGTCATCGATCCAAAGGTCGACAGGTACATGGCATGCGTCGGCTTGCATCGCTTCAAGAATTTTCCGGGCGAACGCTTGGTTCACCAGATAGCAGCCCAAGCATTGCAGAAATCGGCCGGGGTAGGCGACTTGTCCTTTTTTCCGTTGGCTGCGCGGCACGAATCCCATGCAGGTCGCTTCGAATCCCACCAGAAACGGTTCTTCGGAGCCATGCCGCAACTGCATCTCCTGCAGCGCCGATTCGAACGTCTTGTCGAATTTGCGCGTCACGAAGATGTCGTCCTCGAAAATCAGTGCATACGGGATATTTTCCCGCACGATCTTTTCGTAAACCAGCAGGTGTTTGGCCGCACAGCTGTGCATTGCATCGGCATGCCGTTCGTCCGCCCGGCCGAAGAGACGCGTCTGCAATTCAGCATCCAGGTCGGGGATGTCGCCCTCCAGCATGTATTCGAAAGGCATTCCGTGGGCCGCAAGCATCTTTTCCATGTGTGCGGCCCGTTCTTCGTAGCCTTGTCCGACATGCAATACGAATACCCGTGTCATCGTGTGCATCATTTGTTTATGAGCGAGCTGATGTTCTGGATCAGCATCGCCACGGCCACCGAGTTGAACCCGCCCTCGGGGATGATCACGTCGGCGTATTTTTTCGACGGCTCCACGAATTCTTCGTGCATCGGCTTCACGGTCGAGGTATATTGCGTGATGACCGACTGCATCGTGCGGCCTCGGTCGCACACGTCGCGCAGGATGCGCCGTGCCAGCCGGATGTCCGCATCCGTATCCACGAAAACCTTGATGTCCATCAAATCGCGCAGTTCTTTGTTCTCGAAGATCAGGATGCCGTCCACGATGATGACTTTCGAGGGTTTCACGCTCACGGTCTCCGGCTGTCGGTCGTGGTCGACGAACGAATAGACCGGGTGTTCGATCGGCACGTTTTCTTTCAGCGCCTTGATGTGTTCCACCAGCATGTGGGTGTCGAACGCTTGCGGATGGTCGTAGTTCAGTTTCGTGCGTTCTTCGAACGTCAGTTCGGGGTGGGCCTTGTAGTAGTAGTCATGACACAGCGTCACCACGTCGTCGCCCTCGAATGCTTCCTGCAAACGCTTGACGAGCGTCGACTTTCCCGAACCGGTTCCTCCGGCAACTCCGATTACCGTAACTTGCATAAAAAGAGATATTAGTATGGGGTTATGTAAAACAAAGGATCACCTGCAAGGGTGATCCTTTCGCTTCGTCTTCCGTTATGCGTCGATGTTGGCGTAGTGGGCGTTCTTCTCGATGAATTCGCGGCGGGGCGGCACGTCGTCGCCCATGAGCATCGAGAAGATGCGGTCTGCTTCGGCCGCGTTTTCGATGTTCACCTGGCGCAGAATCCGCGTGTCGGGATTCATCGTCGTCTCCCACAGCTGGTGGGCGTTCATCTCGCCGAGACCTTTGTATCGTTGCACATGCGTGCCCTTTCCGAATTCTTCCGTGATGGCGTCGCGTTCCTTGTCCGTCCAGCAGTAGCGCTCCTGCTTTCCTTTCTTCACCAGATAGAGCGGCGGGGTAGCGATGTAGACATGGCCGTTTTCGATCAGTTCTTTCATCTTGCGGAAGAAGAACGTCAGCATCAGCGTGGCGATGTGGCTGCCGTCGACATCGGCATCGGTCATGATGATGATCTTGTTGTAGCGCAGCTTTTCCAGATTCAGCGCCTTGCTGTCTTCTTCGGTGCCGATCGTCACGCCCAGGGCCGTGAACATGTTCTTGATCTCTTCGTTCTCCCACATGCGGTGTTCCTGCGCCTTCTCGATGTTCAGAATCTTTCCGCGCAACGGCATGATCGCCTGGAAGTTGCGGTCGCGGCCCGATTTGGCCGTTCCGCCTGCCGAGTCGCCCTCCACGAAGAAGATTTCCGCGATCGAGCGGTCGCGGCTCGAACAGTCGGCCAGCTTGCCTGGCAGTCCGGCGCCCGACAACACGGTCTTGCGCTGCACCAGTTCGCGGGCATGACGGGCCGCATGACGGGCCGTCGCCGCCAGGATGACCTTCTGCACGATCGCCTTGGCATCCTTGGGGTTCTCCTCCAGGTAGTGGCCCAGCGCCGCCGTCATCGCCTGGTCGACCGCCGCCGACACATCGTCGTTGCCCAGCTTGGTCTTGGTCTGTCCCTCGAACTGCGGTTCGGCCACTTTCACCGACACCACGGCCGTCAAGCCTTCGCGGAAGTCGTCGCCGTTGATGTCGAACTTCAGTTTGGCCAGCATACCCGAGTCCTCGGCGTATTTCTTCAGCGTGCGGGTCAGCGCGCGGCGGAATCCCGTCAGGTGCGTACCGCCCTCGATGGTGTTGATGTTGTTCACATAGGAGTGCACGTTCTCCGAGTAGGAGTCGTTGTACTGCATGGCCACTTCCACCGGCACGCCGTTCTTCTCGGTGTCCAGGTAGATGATCGAGTCGATGATCGGTTCGCCGCGCGTGGCGTCCAGATATTTCACGAACTCCTTGAGGCCCTCCTCCGAGTAGAAGTGATCTTCGCGGGTCTTGCCCTCCTCGTCCTTGCGCAGGTCGTAGAGGTTCAGCCGGATGCCTTTGTTCAGGAACGCCAGCTCCCGCAGGCGGTTGGCCAGGATGTCGTATTTGTATTCGGTCGTGTGGGTGAAGATCTCGCCGTCGGGCTTGAACGTCACGGTCGTACCGCGATCTTCGCACGTGCCGACCACCTCGACCTGCGATGTGGGCGTGCCCTTGCTGTAGGACTGGCGGTAGATCTTGCCTTCGCGGTGGATTTCGGCTATGAGCAGGGTCGACAATGCGTTGACGCACGACACGCCCACGCCGTGCAGACCGCCCGACACCTTGTAGCTGCCTTTGTCGAACTTGCCGCCCGCATGCAGCACCGTCAGCACCACTTCGAGGGCCGACTTGCCCTCTTTCTCATGGTAGTCGGTCGGGATGCCTCGGCCGTTGTCTTTCACGGTGATCGAATTATCCTCGTTGATCGTCACGTCGATATCGGTGCAGTAGCCGGCCAGCGCCTCGTCGATGGAGTTGTCCACCACTTCGTAGACCAGATGGTGGAGGCCCTTTTCGCCGATGTCGCCGATATACATGGCAGGACGCTTGCGCACGGCTTCGAGTCCTTCCAGAACCTGGATGTTCGATGCCGAATAGGCTTCTTCCTGCTTCTTCGCGTTTTCTTGTTCAGTACTCATTTGTTGACTTTAAAATATCGTACAAATATAGGGATTATTCCGGAATAAAACAAGCGCACGGCCGGCGCTCCCGGATCGTTTTTCGCACAAAATTCCCGGCAATCCCCGGCAAAGGCGCCCGCATTCCGGATCGGGCAAGGGCCGGAGTGGACATCCGGCGTCGGTGTATGGTCCGTTATGACAGTTCCGCTTCGAGGTCGACTTCGCGAATCCGGCCTTTCGAGAACAGCACGGCCCGGGCCGGGTAGTTCTCGATCAGCGAGGTGTTGTGCGTCGACATGACCACCGCACAGCCGCGGCGGGCGATTTCGCGGAACAGTTTCATGATCCCGTCGGCCGTCACCGGGTCGAGGTTGCCCGTCGGTTCGTCGGCCAGCAGCACCTGCGGATCGTTGAGCAGCGCCCGGGCGATGACCAGACGTTGTTGCTCGCCGCCCGAAAGTTCGAACGGCATCTTGTAGCTCTTCGATTCCAAGTCGACCACTTGCAATACATGGTCGATCCGTTCGCGGATTTCCGCTTCGCGCTTCCAGCCCGTCGCTTTCATCACATAGTAGAGGTTCATGAAGACGTTGCGGTCGGTCAGCAGCTGGTAGTCCTGGAATACGATGCCTATGCGTCGGCGCAGATACGGAATGTCGCGGCGGCGCAGCGTGCGCAGGTCGAATCCGGCGATGGTTCCTTCGCCCGTGAGCAGCGGCACTTCGGCATAGAGCGTTTTCAGCAGGGTGCTTTTCCCGCATCCCACGCGGCCGATCAGGTAGACGAATTCGCCGGCGCTCACATCCAGATCGACATCCGAAAGCACCATTTCGCTTTCGCGCAGCAGGCGTTTGGCAGACTTGCGCCCGAGGGCGTCGTTGACATGGCAGATGGCTGCACGACGAAGACTCACGACCAATTTCCGATTCATAGCGGTCACCGAATTTGAATGGGTAAAGATAATAAAAAATTCATCACCGCCCGCTTCGGCCGGCCGAAAAACCGTTTTTCCGCTTTCCGAACGGTTTCGAGAGCCGTCCCCGCCCCTCCGGTTTCCTGTCCGACGGGAATGTGCAGATATTTATCCGTCGCTCCCATGCGGATATTTCAGAATAATGTATTATTTTTGCTCCGTTTTCAATGCGGCTTTGCAGCCGTCCGATCTGGGGGTGCCCGGTTTTGACAGCAGGCAGAGTTCGATTGTAAGCACGCCGAGCGCTGTGCGGCAGCTCGTAAATATCGACGCTCGAACTACAAATGGCAATAACAGCTATGCACTCGCTGCCTAATTTTCAAGGAAAATTGGCTTAATCGCCGCGGCCAAGGCGCCGCAGCGACGAGTATCCCGGAGGAGGGTTCCGCTCCCTAATCCTTTTCCATACGGGGTATCATCGATTCGGAGATAGTGCGGCGGGTCGTTCCGACTGCCGTGCGAAATTCAAGGAACTGGGACCCGGGTTCGGCCGTCGCCTGCCAGACCCGGGGAGAAGGACGAAACGGCGACTAAGCGTGTAGAAAGCTCTCGGGTTCCTTGTTTGGACGCGGGTTCGACTCCCGCCACCTCCACGGAAAAGACAGACGGAAAGGTCTGTCTTTTTTTATTTTTACAGTCTGGGGCTTGCCGGCGCTTGCTCTTCGGCCGTAACGGATTTCCCCCGGATCGAGGCTTGTCCGTTTGCCGTTTCGTTTTTTATGCTTATTTTTACCGTCAAGAAATTCCGATCATTTATGTCTGAAAAAATGCAGTATGCCGTCATCGCCACCGAGAAAGGGACGATGAAAGCCGAACTCTACACCCAGGAAACGCCCGGCACGGTGGCCAATTTCGTCCAGCTCGCCGAGCACAACTTTTACGACGGCCTGACTTTCCACCGCGTCATTCCCGATTTCGTCATCCAGGGCGGATGCCCGCGCGGCGACGGCACGGGCGGCCCCGGTTATACCATCAAGTGCGAGACTTCGGCACCGCGGCAGTACCACGACCGCGGCGTGCTCTCGATGGCCCATGCCGGCAAGGACACGGGCGGTTCGCAGTTCTTCATCTGTCATAACCGCCAGAATACGCAGCACCTCGACGGCCGCCACACCTGCTTCGGCCGGGTCGTGGAGGGTCTCGACGTGATCGACGACATCCGTCCCGGCGACAAGATTCTTTCGATCCGCATCGTCGAAGAATAAAAGTCTCCGGCCAATAAAATTGCCCCTGCCGCAACACCATGCAGCAGGGGTGTTTTTTTAATCCATCTGCGTTCAAGAAACAGAGTCCCGAATCCGAACCGTCGCAGTTCGCTGTTTCGGGCCGTATATTCATTCCATCGGGCGGTGCTTCGGTCAGGAAACACAAACCAATCCGAAAGCCGATGACCGCCGGTTTGTCGGCGTCGACCAGCCCAAGTGTATCGGAGGGCCTGCCGGCGTTCAAAATCGGCAGCAAAAAAAGCGGGCATCCCGAAAAAGATGCCCGCCTGCTTTCGTCCGGTCGATTGCCGGTTCGTTTTATTTGTGCAGCTTCGCCACCACGTTATCCGTCGCTTTTTTCAGCAGTTCTTCCGGACAGCACAGCGTGATGCGGATGTAGCGTTTGCCCTCCGAGCCGAAGATGCCGCCCGGCGTGAGGAACACGTCGCACTTCTCCATCACTTCGTCCGAGAACGCGAAGCTGTCGCCCTCGTAGTCTTCCGGCAGCTCGGCCCATACGAACAGGCCGGCCTGATGCTCGCGGTAGCGGCATCCCAGCGCATCGAGCAGCGCATAGGCTTGTTTTTCGCGGCCATAGTAGATCGCGTTCAGCTCCTCGAACCATTCGTCGCCCAGCGCCAGCGCCGTGTCGGCCGCCGCCTGGATCGGATAGAACATGCCCGAGTCCATGTTCGACTTGAACGTCAGAATCGCGTCGATCCACTCTTTCTTGCCGATCACTACGCCTACGCGCCAGCCGGCCATCGAGTGGCCTTTCGAGAGCGAGTTCATCTCCAGCGCCACGTCGCGCGCGCCCTCGGCTTCCATGATCGAAATCGGCGCCTCGGCATTGCGGATGAAGCTGTACGGGTTGTCGTGCACGATCAAGATGTTGTGACGGGCGCCGAAATCCACGATCTTCTGCATCAGCTCCATCGAGGGCGTCTGGCCCGTCGGCATGTTGGGGTAGTTGACCAGCATCATCTTCACGCCCTCCAGCCCCGCGCGTTCGATCGCCTCGAAATCGGGATAGAAGTTCGTCTCCTTGTTGAGCGCATAGGTTACCATCTCGCCGCCCGACAGCCGCACGGCCGACGAATAGGTGGGGTAGCCCGGATTCGGCACCAGCACCTTGTCGCCCTTGTCGAGGAAGGTCATGCAGATGTGCATGATGCCTTCTTTCGAGCCGATCAGCGGCAGCACCTCCGAGTTGTAGTCCAGCTCCGTGCGATACCATTTCTTATACCAGTCGGCAAAGGCTTTGCGCAAGATGGGTTCGCCCTTGTAGGACATGTATTTGTGTACGTCGGGGCGTTGCGCCTCCTTCGCCAGCCGCTCGATTACCGAGGGGTGGGGCGGCAGGTCGGGGCTGCCCATCGCAAGTTTGATGATCTGACGGCCTGTGGCCGCTTCGATTTCGGCTATTTCGCGCAGGCGGCGCGAAAAATAGTACTCTCCGATGCCGTCCAGCCGATGCGAACGGGCGATGTTGACTGCTTTGGCCATAATAGAAAGTTTGTTGTTACAAAGATAACACACCCCGGGCGCAAAAGCAAATTTATTCGCGAAAATATCCTGCTGCGGATTCCGGGGCGTAGCGTCTCCCCATTTCCGTTCGGATCAGAGCGCGAACAGAATGAATATCTGCGCCGTAAGCACGCGCAGGAACATGACCACCGGATAGACCGTCGAGTAGCCCACCGCAGGCATGTCGTTTCCGGCCGTAGCATTGGCATAGGCCAGAGCCGGGGGATCGGTCGTTGCGCCGGCTATGAGTCCCATCAACGTATAGTAGTTCATTTTCAGCCATACGCGCGCCGCGATGCCCACGATCAACAGCGGCACCACCGTGATGACCGCGCCGTAGCCGATCCACCGGTAGCCGCCTCCGACGATCGCATCCGCGAATCCGTCGCCGGCACCGATGCCCACGGCCGCCAGAAACAGCGCGATGCCTATTTCGCGCAGCATCAGGTTGGCGCTCATGGTCGTGTAGGTTACCAGATGGAAGTGCGTGCCGAAGCGGCCGATGAGTATCGCCACGATCAGCGGGCCGCCGGCCAGGCCCAGTTTCACGGGTTGGGGTACGTTCAGCAGCGGGACAGACCCCAGCAGCACACCCAGAGCGATGCCCACGAAAAGCGTGATCAGATTGGGCTGATCCAGTTTTTTCAGCGAGTTGCCCAGCACGTCGGCCACTTGGGCCACCGCCTTTTCGGGGCCGACGACCATCACCCGGTCGCCGACCTGCAATTCGAGTCCTTGGTAGGGGATCAGGTCTACGCCCGCCCGGTTGACGCGCGTCAGCGTGATGCCGTACTTCGTGCGCAGCCGCAGGTCGGAAAATTTCTTGCCGTTGATCGACGATTTCGTAATCAGGATGCGGCGCGAGATCAGCTCGGCATGGGGCGTGTTGTTGCCCCATTGCTCGTCGGTCATCTTCACGCGCCGCCCCAGAAAGGCCACGATCGCCTCGGCATCCTCCGTCTGGCAGACCACGCACAGCCGGTCGCCCGTACGGAGCACCGTGTCGGCATCGGACATCGACACTTCGCCGTCGGTCGACATGACGCGCGAAACCACGAATTGCCGGTTTATCAGATCGCGTATGTATTCCACCGTCCGGCCGTCGAGCATCGGATTGGTAAACTCCACCGACACCTTGTCGGCGAACTTATGTTCTTGCGAGAGAGCCGCCAGCCCTTCGTTTTCTTTCTCGAACTTTACCCGCAGTACATAGCGGATGCAGATCATCGTGAGGATGATGCCTACCACGCCCAGCGGGTAGGCCACCGCATAGCCCAGGGCGATGGTCGGATCGTTGATTCCCGTCGCATCGGCATAAGCCTGCTGCGCGGCGCCCAGTCCGGGCGTGTTGGTTACCGCACCCGACAGAATGCCGACCATCGTCGGCACCGGAGTCCCCGTCGCCGCATGCAGCGCATAGGCCGTCGCCACACCCAACAGCACGATCGCCACGGCACAGCATACCAGCGTCACGCCGCCATGCTTGAACGACGCGAAAAATCCCGGTCCCACTTGCAGGCCGATCGAGAATACGAAGAGAATCAATCCGAATTCCTTGACGAAATGCAGCACCTCGCCCTCGACCGTCATGCCCAGGTGGCTCAAAACGATGCCTACGAAAAGTATCCATGTGATGCCGAGCGAAATGCCGCCGATCTTGATCTTGCCGAGCAGCACGCCCAGCGTGATGACCAGCGCGAAAGTCAGCACCGCATGCGCGATGCCGCCGCCGAAGAAGAGGGAATGAAGCCACTCCATTATCTGTCTGTTTTTGTGCTGTTTAACCTGGGAGACCTAACCGAGCACAAAAATACGAAATTTTTCGCGGAATCTTGAAATCAATACAGGTATTTTTCCATCAGCGGAGCCAGCAGGGCCGTGGCAAGTCCCATCAAGGCCATCGCCAGTCCACTCAGCGCCCCTTCTACCGCACCCATTTCGATGGCTCGGGCCGTGCCGATCCCGTGGGCGGCGGCACCCAGCGCGAAACCCCGGGCTTCGGGATCGCGCACGCCGCAGCGGCGCAAGATCCATTCGCCGAAGATGCTGCCGAAAATTCCCACGCAGAACACCACCACCGACGTCACCGAAACGTTCCCTCCCAGCGGCGCCGACACCGACACGGCGATCGGCACGGTCACCGATTTCGGGGCTATCGAGTTGAGGATCGGGCGTTCCGCGCCCAGCGCCATGGCCAGATAGACCACGCTCAATACGCCCGTCACGCAGCCCGCCAGGGTGGCCGTCACGACCGGAACCAGGCTTCCGCGCAGCCGTTCCACTTGTTCATAGAGCAAATAGCCCAGCGCCACGACCGACATCCCCAGCGCGAAATCCAGTATGCGGGTCGCCTCTTGATAACGGGAGTAGGGAATGTCCGTCATGTTCAGAAAAACGATTACCGACACGAACGTCAGCAGCACCGGATGCAGCAGAGCCAGACGCGTGCGGCGATAGATGATTCCGCCCAGGCAGAACAGGCCGACCGTGAGCGTAAGCAGAAAGAGGTCGGAGGCAAGAAAATCACTCATCTTTTCGAGGTTGTTTTCTGTTCATACTCTGATAGGTGCGCCCTGCTACATAAAGTACTGCCACCGTCGATACGATACCCGACACCACGATCGCCCACAAGTTGTCCAGAATCACGCGGTACGACTCCATGAGTCCCACTCCGTAGGGCACGAAAAAAAGCGCCATGCTGCCCAGCAGGAAGCGGGCGGCCGGACGCACCGTCTCGGCTTTCACCCAGCGCAGGCACAGCGCTGCGAAGAGCAGAATCATGCCGATGATGTTTCCCGACACATATCCGCCCGTCAGGCGGCTCAACAAGTTGCCGGCGAGCCAGCAAAGCAGAATATAGAAAAGTCCGAGCATCGATTTCCGATTTCAGATGCGCTCTCTTTTTTTTGTTTTCAGCGGACAGCAGGATGCTCCGCACGTCGCGCATCCGCCTTTGCGGCGGCCGCGCAGCATGCACGCCAACCGTCGCAACAGCAGCAGCGCCACAGCGCCCATGACGATTCCTACCGCCCAGTCCTGCCAGTCCATACCGATCAAAAGAGTTGCAGCAAGTTATACACGCCCCATGCAGCCAGCCATGCTAACAGAGTGTCGTATGCGACGGCTGCCGCCGCCCATCGCCAGCCCGCTTCGGCGCCTATGGCCGCCACCGTGGCCAGACACGGGAAATAGAGCAGAATGAATACCAGAAAGGCCATCGCCGCGGCTGTCGAGAAATCGCCGCTGGCGGCGATCCGTTCCGAAAGGGTGCGGGCAGCCGTATCGCCTGCGTCCGTTTTGCCGGCTGCAGTATCCGTTTCAGGCATCCCGATTGCGGCCGCCTCGGCGTTTTCGCCCTGGCTGCTGTCGGTCGCGCCCTGCATCTCGGCCATTTCTCGGCCTGCGCCTCCATAAGGTGGTTCCTCCGTATACAGCACACCGAGCGTGCTCACTACGATTTCCTTGGCCGCCACTCCCGAGAGCAGCGCCACGCTCGCTTTCCAGTTCAGCCCCAGGGGGGCGAATGCCGGTTCGCAGGCTTTGCCCAGACGTCCCAGATAGGAGGATTCATAGTGCGCAGGGGCCGGGTCGGCCGGCCGTTCCGGCCGCGGATAGTAGCTCAAAAACCACACGATCACCGAGGCCACCAGGATCATGCCGCCCATCTTGCGCAGATATTGCGCGCACTTGTCCCACATGTGCGACAAGGTTGCCCGCCACGTCGGCAGCCGGTAGGGCGGCAGTTCCATGACGAACGGCGTTTCGTCCACCGGAAACAGAAAGCGCCGCATCAGCCGTGCGGTCACGACCGCGGCCGCAACGCCCGCTATGTAGAGTCCCGTCATCACCCATCCCGCATGCGCCGTGAAAAAAGTCCCGGCCACAAGAATATAGATCGGCAGCCGTGCGCTGCACGACATGAACGGCGTTATCAGTATCGTGATCAGCCGGCTGCTCCGGCTCTCGATCGTCCGGCATGCCATGATGGCCGGCACGTTGCAGCCGAAGCCCATGATGAGCGGTATGAACGACTTGCCGTGCAGTCCGATGCGGTGCATCACCCGATCCATAATGAAAGCCGCACGGGCCAGATAGCCAGAATCTTCCATGAACGATATGAAGAGATACAG
>JAIECN010000022.1 GCA_029068505.1 Alistipes sp. | reverse complement strand
GAAACTTCGGGTGCGGGGCGGGCCGCCCCTGCCGACGATCTACACTTCGATGTCGACGTCGAACAATTCGTGCCACGGAAGACCTTGGGGGCCGAGTTCGGCGAGGAACGGATCGGGATCGAACTCCTCGACGTTGAAGACGCCGGCGCCGCGCCACAGCCCCTTGGCCCACATCGAAGCGCCCAAAGCGGCCGGCACGCCGGTAGTGAAGCTGACGGCCTGCGTACCGGTCTCCTTGAAAGCGGTCTCGTGGTCGCAATTGTTATAGATATAATAGGTGCGCTCCTTACCGTCCTTGACACCGCGGATGCGGCAGCCGATAGAAGTCTGTCCGTGATAATTGGCGCCCAACGACTTGGGATCGGGCAACACGGCCTTGAGGAACTGGATAGGAACGATCTCGACGCCGTTGTAGATGATGGGGTCGATGCGCGCCATGCCGATGTTCTGGATCACGCGCAGGTGCGTGAGGTACTCCTGGCCGAAAGTCATCCAGAAACGGGCACGCTTGATGGAGGGATAATTCTTGACGAGCGACTCCAACTCCTCGTGATAGATGACGTAAGATTCGCGCTCGCCGATGCCGGGATAGTTCAACGGCCGGTGTATCTCGTGCGGCTCGGTGACGACCCACTTGCCGTTTTCATAATAACGCCCCTTCTGCGTGACCTCGCGGATGTTGATCTCGGGATTGAAATTGGTGGCGAAGGCCATGCCGTGGTTGCCTGCATTGCAGTCGACGATGTCGAGGTAGTGGATTTCGTCGAAATGGTGTTTGGCGGCGTAAGCGGTGAAAATGGCCGTGACGCCCGGGTCGAAACCGCAGCCGAGGATGGCCGTAAGCCCTGCGGCCTTGAACCGGTCCTGGTAGGCCCACTGCCACGAATATTCGAAATGCGCCTCGTCTTTAGGCTCGTAGTTGGCCGTGTCGAGGTAGTTGCAACCGCACTCCAGGCAGGCGTCCATGATCGTGAGATCCTGGTATGGCAGAGCAACGTTGACAACGATATCGGGCTTGAAGGCACGGAACAGTGCGCACAGCTCGGCTACGCTGTCGGCATCGACCTGGGCGGTCTTGACGCGGTTGCCGCCGATGGCTGCGGCCACGGCATCGCATTTGGATTTGGTGCGGCTGGCGAGCATCACTTCCGTGAAGACAGGATCGGCGGCGATCTTCTGGGTAACGACCGTACCGACGCCTCCGGCACCGATGATTAAGGCTTTACACATAAACGTATGAACTTGTAGGTTGCGAATAATTGCGTTTGATCCCTACAAAAATATCGTTTTATTTTGGTAAAACAAAAATAATCTCTACATTTGCACCACCAAAAAGGCGACCACGCCCGATTGGAACACGGAGAATCCGTAGCTCAGCAGGTAGAGCACAACACTTTTAATGTTGGGGTCCTGGGTTCGAGCCCCAGCGGGTTCACGACGAAAAGCGTTATTTGTTTACATAACAAATAACGCTGTTTTGTTGAATCTGCGGCAAAATATCCGCAAGCAACCTTCTGAAAACGACGGCCAATTCGAGGGTGGCCCTACCCTGCTTCGAAATTCCGATTACCTCCCCTATTCTACATCCGCATCGACGAAGATACGCCAAGGCCGGGAGGCGCCGGCGAAGAAGAGATCGAGGTTCTTGAACTGCCAACCCCGCAAGCCGCGGGAATCGAACGTGAGCGTCAATTCCCGGGTCCGGCCGGGCAGCAGAGGCTCTGCATCGAACGCAAAGTCGACGCACCCGCAACTACGCTCAAACGAGGCAACGACGACGGGCCGCGACGTATGGTTGGCGATCTGCAAACGAGAAACGGCGACCTCGCCCGAATGGAGCCTGCCCAAACGAACGGTATCGCGGCCGCCGCAATCGAGCAATGAATCGGTCAAGGCGACAACGCGCCCCGGATGTCCGACGGCCGCATGCCGGGAGCCGCAGGCGTTCAAAGCGACGCCCAGCCAACAAAGAAACACGACACGAAGCATGACGCCGCTAAATCAAGCCGCGTCCGGACTTCTTGATCCGTCCCTGGTCGGAAAGCGACGCGACGATCTTGTCCAGCACGCCGTTGATGAAGGTGCTGCTGCCGGGCGTAGAGTAATATTTGGATATCTCGATCCACTCGTCGAGCGTCACCTTGACCGGAATCGACGGAAACTCGATGAGTTCGGACATGGCGGTGCCGATGATGAGGTTGTCCATGAAGACGATGCGCTCGACGTCCCAGTTGGCGGTGAACTTCTCGATCTGCTCCTGGTACTTGTCGTAGTTGACCAGCGACTTCTCGAAAAGCGTCTTGACGAACTCGGGGTCGTCGTCGCACTTGAACTTGGGCAGCACTTTCATTTCAGCATGCGAAGCACGCAGGGACGACAAGGTGCGCTGGATCATGATCAAGATATAGGGCAGATCGTCGCTCCAAAGAACCGACATCTCCTCCAACACGTCGTCCAGCTCGTCGCAATTCTGTATTTCGATGAAAAAATCCTCGACGAAACGGCGGTCATCGTCGAACGAACGCTCCTCGCGCAACATGTACTCCTTGTAATAATCGCTCTCGACAAGACGTGCGTAGAGCGTACGGATCAAGTCGGGATAACGCTCCCAGCCCAACTTGCGGGCCGCGGCGTAATCGTTCACGGCATCGCTGTTGGCCATGATGCGCAACACAACGTTGTCGACGAACTTGGTGTTGGGGTGCAGGTCTTCGTAGGTGGGCAGCTTCTTGGTCTTGGCCATCTCCAGC
>JAIECN010000021.1 GCA_029068505.1 Alistipes sp. | reverse complement strand
GCATAAAAAAGACGAACCTCCATCATGGGAGGTTCGTCCGATATGGAGCTGCGTTTTTTTACAGCCGTGCTTTGATCGCTTTCGAGGCTTCTTCGTAGCCCGGTTTGTCCAGCAGCGCGAACATGTTCTTCTTGTAGGCTTCCACGCCCGGCTGGTCGAACGGGTTCACGCCCAGCAGGTAGCCGCTGATGCCGCACGCCTTTTCGAAGAAGTAGAGCAGGCCGCCCACCGCATGGGCGTCGATGCGCGGGATTTCGAGCCGGATGTTCGGCACGCCGCCGTCGACGTGGGCCAGCTGCACGCCCAGTTCGGCCATGCGGTTGACTTCCGAGATGCGTTTGCCCGCCAGGAAGTTCAGCCCGTCCAGATTCTCCTGGTCGGCCTCGATCTTCACTTCGTTGGCCGGGGCGGCCACCGAGATGATCGTCTCGAAAAGCGTGCGTTCGCCCTCCTGGATGTATTGGCCCATCGAGTGGAGGTCGGCCGTCAGAGTCACGCTCGCCGGGAAGATGCCCTTGCCCTGCTTGCCTTCGCTCTCGCCGTAGAGCTGCTTCCACCATTCGTTGACATATTGCAGCTGCGGTTCGTAGGAACCCAGGATTTCGATCTTCTTGCCGGCTTGGTAGAGCAGGTTGCGCGTCGCCGCATAGATCGCCGAGGGGTTCTCGTCGAACGGGATTTTTTCGTCGGTGGCCCGTTCCATCTCCTGCGCACCGCGCACCAGTGCCCGAATGTCTACGCCCGCTGCGGCCAGGGGGAGCAGACCTACGGGCGTCAGCACCGAGAAGCGCCCGCCTACGTCGTCGGGAATGACGAACGTCGGGTAGCCCTCGTCGGTGGCCAGCGTCTTGAGCGCGCCGCGCGTCTTGTCGGTCACCGCCACGATACGCTGGGCCGCCTCGGCCTTGCCGTAGCGTTTCTCGATTTCGGCTTTCAGCAGCCGGAACGCGATGGCCGGTTCGGTCGTCGTGCCCGACTTGGAGATCACGATGGCCGCGATCGAGTGTTCTTTCGACGCTTCCATCAGCGCGTGGATGTAGTCTTCCGAGATGTTCTGGCCCGCAAATACCACTGTGGGGTTCTTCTGCTCCTTGTGCAGCAGCTTGAAGGGGTCGCTCATCGCTTCCAGGACAGCCTTGGCGCCCAGGTAGGAGCCGCCGATGCCGATGCAGACGATCAGATCGGCCTTCGCACGCAGGCCGGCCGCCGTTTTTTCGATGGCGTCGAGGTCGGCGTCCGTTATCGACGAGGGGAGGTGTACCCACCCCAGGAAGTCGTTGCCTGCGCCCTTGCCCGAGTGGAGCAGGGCGTTGGCGGCCTGGGCCTGGGCTTTCATGGCGGCCGGGATTTCGATGCCCGTTTTGCGGATGTCTACTTTCAGTGTTTCCATTAGGTTTTATGGTTTTAGATCAGTTTCGAGGTCAGTTCCCGCATGCAGCGACGTGCCGAGGCCCCTTCGTAGAGCACCTTGTAGACCATGTCGGCGATCGGCATGTCGACCCGGTGGCGGGTGTTGATGTGGCGGATGCAGTCGGCCGCGAAGTAGCCTTCGGCGACCATCGTCATCTCGTTCAGCGCGCTGCGCACCGTGCATCCGTGGCCGATCAGCAGGCCCAGGCGGCGGTTGCGGCTGTAGGTCGAGTAGCAGGTCACCAGCAGGTCGCCCGTGTAGGCCGACACCAGCGTCTCGCGCGCCGCAGGGTAGCTCTCGTCCAGGAAGCGTTTCATTTCGCCGGCTCCGTTGGCGATCAGCACCGCCAGGAAGTTGTCGCCGTAGCCCAGCCCTACGGCTATGCCGACGGCCAGGGCGTAGATGTTTTTGAGGATCGAAGCATATTCGATGCCGTAGAGGTCGGTCGAGTAGCTCAATTTGATGCAGGGGGCGGCGAAGCGCTCGCCTATGGCGCGGGCGTTTTCTATGTCGGTGCAGGCCATCGTCAGGTAGGTGAGCTTGCCGCGCGACACCTCCTCGGCGTGCGAGGGGCCGGTGAAGATGCCCAGTTGTTTGTACGACAGCCCGTAGCGGTCGTGCAGATACTCCACCACCGTCTTGTAGTCGCCCGGGACGATGCCCTTGATGGCCGAGATCACGAACTTGCCGCCGAGCGGTTCGGTGAGCGGTTCGAGGAAGTTTTTCAGGTAGGCCGACGGCACGGCCAGGATCAGGATGTCGGCTTCGCGCACCACCTCGTCGAGGTCGTCCGATACGGCGATGCGTTCCATGTCGAACTCCGCGTCGCTCAGGTAGCGCGGGTTGCGGCCTTCGGTGCGCAGGCCCTCCAGCACTTCGGGGTTGCGCACGTACCAGCCTACGCGCGCCTGGTTGGCGGCCAGCAGGCCCACGATGGCCGTAGCCCAGCTCCCGTAGCCGATCACGGCGCATCGGGCGTCCTTTCCGATTTTGTATTCCATGCAGAAACAGGTTTTGCGTTACAAAAGTAAGTAAAAAAATCTTAAAAAATAGAAAAAGATTTGCGTCTTTTTGTTACCTTTGTCCGGATAGATTCGTTTTCGGCCGCAGGCCGCGCTTTCGGAGAGGCGGGCAGGGTCGGAAATCTTTGATCGCCAGAATTTTGTAAAAACAATACGGGAAGCCGACAATGGGAATATTTTCACTCACACAGGAACTGGCCATCGACTTGGGTACGGCCAACACGTTGATTATCTATAACGGCAAGGTCGTCGTCGACGAGCCGTCGATCGTGGCGCTCGACGTGCACACGGGCAAGCTGGTGGCCATCGGCCGCCAGGCCCGCAACATGCACGAGAAGACCAACCCCAACATCAAGACGATCCGTCCCCTGAAGGACGGTGTGATCGCCGATTTCAATGCTACGGAGCTGATGCTCAGGGGTATGATCAAGAAAGTCAAGACTTCGGGCAGCGTCTTCGCGCCGTCGCTGCGCATGGTGATCTGCATTCCGTCGGGGTCGACCAACGTCGAGATCCGCGCCGTGCGCGACTCGGCCGAGCATGCCGGCGGCCGCGAGGTCTACATGATCTACGAGCCTATGGCTGCGGCGCTGGGTGCCGGACTGGACGTCGAGGCGCCTGAGGGCAACATGGTCATCGACATCGGCGGCGGTACGTCGGAGATCGCCTGCATCTCGTTGGGCGGCATCGTCTGCTCGGAGTCGGTCAACGTCGCCGGCGACGTCTTCACGACCGATATCCAGAGCTACGTGCGTCAGCAGCACAACATCCGCATCGGCGAGCGTACGGCCGAGGCGATCAAGTGTTCGATCGGCGCCGCCGTGACGGAGTTGGACGACGAGCCGGAGGATTTCGTCGTTACCGGCCCCAACATGCTTACCGCGCTGCCGCAAACCGTGTCGCTCTCTTACAGCGAGATTGCCTACGCTTTGGAAAAGTCGCTCACGAAGATCGACGCGGCCTTGATGAAGGTGCTCGAATCGATGCCCCCCGAGTTGTATGCCGATATCGTCAAGAACGGCATCTACCTGGCCGGCGGCGGCGCCCTGATCAAGGGTCTCGACAAGCGCCTGACCGAGAAGACCGGCATCCCGTTCCACATCGCCGAAGACCCCTTGCGGGCCATCGCGCGCGGAACCGGCATCGCGCTGAAGAACATCAACCGGTTCTCGTTCTTGATGAAATAGGAGAAACGCTCGGACGGCGGGGCTGCTTCGCGGCTTCGGAGCCGTGTTTCCCGATCTGTTGTCCGGCAGGGATTTCGGGCGCCGTCCCGAACCGAAAAATACGTTTTATTCGATTGCGGGCTTGCTGCCCGCAATCTTGAATTAGAAGCAACGCTTTGCACAAGCTCGTCGAGTTCATACGCAGCATCTACGTTCTGGTGTTGTTCATCGCCTTGGAGGTGTTGGCCGTCGGTTATTACGCCCGGTCGTCCTACTATACCGAGGCGCGTCTGCTGGTGCATTCCAACCGCATGCTGGGCCGCTTGCGCGGTATCTCGGCCGATGTGCGCCGCTACTTCCGCCTGGAGGGCGAGAACCGGATGCTGCTCGACCGCGTCGCGCAGCTCGAAGAGCGGCTGGCCCAATACGAGGAGGCCGATGCGATTTCGCGTTTGCAGCGTTATGTCGCGGACTTGGGCGATTCGAAATACCGCGTCATGACCGCTTCGGTGGTCTCCAATTCGATCAACCGTTCGCAGAACTTCATCACCATCAACCGCGGCCGCAACGACGGCGTGATTCCCGACATGGCCGTGCTGACGCCCGACGGCGCCGTGGTGGGTTACGTGGTCGACTGTTCGGAGCGTTACTCCGTGGCGATGCCTGTGTTGAACACTTCGTTCCGCGCCAGCGGCAAGTTGGCCGGAGCCGACTACTTCGGTTCGATCCTCTGGGACGGGGGCGACCCCCATACGGCGTTCTTCGCCGAGTTGTCCAAGTATGCCGAGCCTATGGTGGGCCAGGAGGTCTTGACGACCGGTTTCTCGCATTTCTTCCCCGAGAACGCTCTGATCGGACGGGTCGAGAGCGCCACCATGAACGAGACCCGCACCGCCTATACCGTCCGCGTGCGGCTGGCGGCCGATTTCGCACGGCTTACCGACGTCATCCTCGTGGAAAACCGCGACTTCAACCAGTTGCAGGAGTTGGAGCACGGCGAGGGCGTCGAGCAATATTTGCAGAAAAAACAGTAGATGTATCGGTTTTTCACATATTTCTTGCTTTTTCTGTTCACGGTGTTGTTCCAGGTCTTTCTGTTCGACAACTTGTCCGTGAGCGTTTACCTCAATCCGCTCGTCTACGTGGCGTTCATCGTCCTGCTGCCTCTGGAGACCTCGCCCGTCGTGTTGCTCGGTGCCGGTCTGGCCATGGGGGCCGCGATGGACTTCACCATGGGCGCGGCCGGCATCAACACCATCGCCACGCTGCTCATCGCTTTCGCCCGGCCGGCCATTCTGACCGTGCTCTACCGGCGGGAGGATCTGCGCGAGGGCGGCGTGCCCTCTCCCGAGCGGCTCGGACACCGGGTTTTCCTCGATTACGTGATCGTGTTGGTCGTCTTGCACCATGCGGTCTTCTTCTCGCTGGAGGCGCTCTCGTGGAGCCACATGCTCCGCACGGTGGTGCGGATCGTCGCCAGCAGCGCCATGTCGGTCGCCGGCGTCTGGTTGGCCGCACGCATCTTCACCGCTAAAGTCATCGTCCGGTTATGAGCGGTTCCTATGCCGGATACATCCGCATGCGCGTGTTGCAGTGCGTGGTGATCGTCGTGTTCCTCCTCCTGGCCGGACGCGTGGCTTGGTTGCAGCTCTTCGACGCCCGTTACGAGGAGATGGCCAAGGCCAACGTGCTGCGCCATGTCGTGCAGTATCCGCCGCGGGGCGAGGTGCTCGACCGCAACGGCGAATATCTGGTGCAGAGCCGCGAATGCTACGACTTGATGGTCATCTACAGCGAAATCGGCAAGCGCGGTTTCGACACGGCGCGCATGTGCGAGGTGCTGGGCATTTCGCGCAAGCGTCTGGAGCGCGAGTTGGCCAATGCCCGCATGCGGCCCCGGGCGCCGCGCGTGGTGGCCAATTACATTTCCAAGGAGGACAAGCTCCGTTTCGACGAGTGCAATTTCCGGGGATTCTATACCGTCTATCGCACCGTGCGGCGTTATCCCAACCACGTGGGCGGCAATTTGTTGGGGTTCGTGAGCGAGGTCACGCCCAACTATCTGAAGCATCACCCCGACTACCAGGCGGGCGATTACGTCGGCTTGAGCGGCGTCGAGTCGGCCTACGAGTCGGCGCTCAAGGGCCGCAAGGGGGTCATGATCCAGGAGGTCGACACGCACGGCGCTATCAAGGGTTCCTACATGGACGGTTACTACGATTCGCTGCCCGAGCCGGGGCATTATCTGGTCAGCACGATCGACTCCCGGCTCCAGTTGTTGGGCGAGGAGTTGATGGACGGCAAGGTCGGTGCCGCCGTGGCGATCGAGCCGTCGACGGGCGAGATTCTGATGATGGTTTCGTCGCCCACCTACGACCCCGACGAGCTGGTGGGGCGCGAGCGCGGCAACAATTACATGAAGATGCTCCGCAACAAGCGCGGCCCGCTCTTCAACCGCGCCGTGAAGGCCAAGTATCCTCCGGGTTCGACGTTCAAGCTGGTGCAGGGTTTGATCGGGTTGCAGGAGGGCGTGCTGCGCCCTTCCGACCTGCATGCCTGCTACATGGGTTACCAGGCCGGACGTATGAAGATGGCCTGCCATGCCCATGCGTCGCCCATCGACCTGCGTTTCGCGGTCGCCACGTCGTGCAACGCTTATTTCTGTTATGTCTTCCGCGACATTCTCGACAACCCCAAGTACGGGGGCGTCCGGGAGGGCTTCAATGCTTGGAAAGAGTATGTCGAGAGCTTCGGCTTCGGCCGCAAACTCGGTTCCGACTTCCTCGACGAGGGCAGCGGTTACATCCCCGATGCCGATTACTACGAGCGGCGCTACCGCGGCACCTGGAATTCGCTCACCGTGCTTTCGCTTTCGATCGGTCAGGGCGAGTTGGGCTGCACGCCCTTGCAGCTGGCCAACCTCGCCGCCATCGTCGCCAACCGCGGTTATTACTACATTCCCCACATCGTCAAGCGCATCGAGGGGCGCGATTCGTTGGACGCCCGGTTCTACGAGCGCCATTACACCATGGTCGAGCCGAAGCACTTCGAGCCGATCGTCGAGGGCATGTGGCGGGGCGTGCACGTCGACGGCACGTCGACTTCCGCTTATCTTGAAGGTTTGGATGTCTGCGGCAAGACTGGCACGGCCCAGAACCCCCACGGCAAGGACCACTCCACGTTCCTTTCGTTCGCTCCCAAGGACAATCCCCGCATCGCCATCTCGGTCTACGTCGAGAACGGCGGTTTCGGCGCTTCGGCCGCCCTGCCCATCGCCAGTCTGTTGGAGGAGTTCTATCTGACCGACACCATCCGGCGACCCGAGTTGCTCGACTACGTCAAAAACATGGAAATCCATTATCCTTTCTATGACCGCTAACCGCAATACCGGACTCTCCGAGCGGGTCGATCTGTGGACGATCCTCCTCTACGTGTTGATCGTCCTCGCCGGCGCCATCTCCATCACGGCAGCGTCCTACAAGGAGAATACCGTGAACGTCTTCGCCTTTTCGCATTTCTACATGAAGCAGATCATGTGGATCGGCATTGCCTGGGTCGCCGCGTTGGTCGTTCTGTTGTTGGACAAGCGGGTCTACCACATGTTGGCCTATCCCGCCTATGCCGTCGGCCTGTGCATGCTTCTCGCCGCCTTGGCGTTCGGCAAGGAGGTCAATGGCGCCAAGGCTTGGTTTGAGTTCGGTTCGTTCCGGTTGCAGCCCGCCGAGTTCGTGAAGATCGCCACAGCCCTGGCGTTGGCCCGCGTGATGAGCGCCTATAGCTTCTCGATCAACCGTCCGCGCGATCTGTTCAAGGTCGCAATGGTGATTTGCGCCCCCTTGATGATCATCATCTTGCAGAACGATACCGGTTCGGGCATCGTGTTGTGCTCGTTCCTCTTCGTGCTCTACCGCGAGGGGTTGAACAAGTGGCTCTGCATTCCTGTCGTGCTCGTCGCCACCTTGTTCATCGCGTCGTTCATGCTCTCGCCCATGTTGTTGCTGGTGTTGTTGATCGTGCTCTGCACTTGTGCCGAGGCCATGATGAACGGCGCCTGGCGTTCGCGGATCATCTTTCTGGCTTCCCTGGCCCTCGCTACGGTGTTGTTGTGCATTGCGATGCACTTCATCGCGCCCGGTGCGATGACGCCCTATGCGGCTTTGCTGACCGTCGTGCTCTTGTCGTTGGTCGGGGTCGTCGCCTATGCTTATCGTGCCAACCTGCACAATATCTTCATTCCCGCGGGGTTGTTCGTCGGCACCTTGATTTTCCTTTCCACCACCGATTATATCTTCGCATCCGTGCTTCGGCCCCACCAGCGCGACCGCATCCTCAGTTTCCTGGGCATCATCAGCGACCCGCGCGGCATCGACTACAACGTCAACCAGTCCAAGATCGCCATCGGGTCGGGCGGATTGTTGGGCAAGGGTTTCTTGCAGGGTACGCAGATCAAGTACGGCTTCGTGCCCGAGCGGCATACCGACTTCATCTTCTGCACCATCGGCGAAGACTGGGGTTTCGTGGGCGCCATGACCGTGCTGGTGTTGCTGTGTCTGTTGATTCTCCGTCTGATGCGTATGGGCGAGTTGCAGCAGGAGCCTTTCGGACGCATCTATTGTTATTGCGTGGCATCCATTCTGCTGTTCCACGTTCTGGTCAACGTCGGCATGACCGTCGGATTGATGCCCGTCATGGGTATTCCGTTGCCTTACATCAGTTACGGCGGTTCTTCGTTGATCGCTTTCACCATCATGTTGTTCATCGCCGTGCGGCTCGATGCTTCGATGCGGCGCTTCTCGTTGAAAAATCATTGATTCCGTAATTCTGTTGTCGTTATGATCCGTTTCGATCCTGCCGGTCTGACTTCCGAGGAGGTCGTCCGGAGCCGGCGGCTCCATGGCCGCAATGTCGTGACTCCCGCCCGCGAGGAGTCGCCTTGGAAGTTGTTGGCCGACAAGTTCCGCGATCCCATCATCCGCGTGTTGTTGGCCGCCGCCGTCTTGTCGCTCGCCATCGGGTGCGTGCATCATGATTTCACCGAGGCCGTCGGCATCGTTTCGGCTATTTTGTTGGCTACTTGCGTCGGTTTCGTCTTCGAGTGGGACGCGCAGCGCCGGTTCCGCCGCTTGAATCGGGTCAACGACGACATTCCCGTCAAGGTCATGCGCGAGGGCGCCATGCGGACGGTTCCGCGGTGCGAGGTCGTCGTCGGCGATCTGGTCGCCGTCGAGAGCGGCGAGACCGTGCCTGCCGACGGGGAGTTGGTCGAGGCCGTGTCGTTGAAGATCGATGAATCGACCCTCACCGGCGAGCCGGAGGTAGACAAGACCGTCGACCCTGCGCATTTCGATGCCGAAGCCACCTATCCCTCCAACCTCGTGTTGCGCGGCACCTCCGTCGCCGACGGGTACGGGCGTCTGGTCGTCACGGCGGTCGGCGATGGTTCCGAAGCGGGGCGCGTCACCGAGCAGGCCACGGTCATGTGCGAGGAGCCGACGCCCTTGAACCGGCAGTTGACGCGTCTCTCGCGGTTGATCGGACGCGTAGGCATTTCGCTGGCTGCAGCGATTTTCTGCATCATGTTGTGTAAAGCCTTGTTTTTCGGCGATTTGTTGCAGCAGAGTTGGCTCGACGTCGCGCAGCATGTCTTGCAGCTTTTCATGGTCTCGGTGGCCATCATCGTCATGGCCGTGCCCGAGGGGTTGCCGATGAGCATCACGCTGTCGCTGGCTATGTCGATGCGCCGGATGTTGAAAACCAACAACCTGGTGCGCAAGATGCACGCTTGCGAGACCATGGGCGCTGTGACGGTGATCTGCACCGACAAGACCGGCACGCTCACGCAGAACCGCATGCGCGTGCAGGAGTTGGTGCGGTACGATGCGTTGCCCGAGCGCGATTTCGCCGAGGTCGTGGCGGCCAATTCCACGGCGTTTCTCGATGCCGAGGGGCGCATCCTCGGCAATCCTACCGAGGGTGCGTTGCTTGCTTGGTTGTGCGATCGCGGCTTCCGTTACGAGGATTTGCGGGCCGGCGCCGGGATCGTCGACCGGCTCACCTTCTCCACCGAGCGCAAATATATGGCTACGATCATCCGCAGCGGGGTTTCGGGCCGGCGGATCGTCTGCGTCAAGGGGGCGCCCGAAATCGTGCGGGCCATGTGTGTCGCCGACGGCAAGGATGCGCTCGTCGCCGGGCAGTTGTCCGATTTTCAGAACCGGGCCATGCGTACCTTGGGCATCGCATGGGCCGAGACCGATGCCGCAGGGTGCGCGGAGGCCGTAGCCCGGGGCGGGTTGAGTTTTTCGGGCGTCGCCGCCATCGCCGACCCTGTGCGGGACGACGTTCCGGCTGCCGTGCAGCGGTGTATCGACGCTGGGATCGCGGTGAAGATCGTCACGGGCGACACGCCGGCTACGGCGTGCGAAATCGCCCGCCGGATCGGGCTGTGGAACGATGCCGAGGACAGCGAGGCCAACCGCATGACCGGCATGGAGTTCGCCGCGGCTTCCGACGAGGAGTTGCTCGGGCGCGTTCGGTCGCTCAAGGTGCTTTCGCGTGCCCGGCCCCTGGACAAGCAGCGTTTGGTGCGCCTGCTGCAACAGTGCGGCGAGGTGGTGGCTGTCACGGGCGACGGAACCAACGACGCTCCGGCGCTCAACTTCGCCAACGTGGGCCTTTCGATGGGTTCGGGTACCTCCGTGGCCAAGGATGCGTCGGACATCACGTTGTTGGACGATTCGTTTTCCTCCATAGCTACGGCAGTGATGTGGGGCCGTTCGCTCTACCGCAACATCCAGCGGTTCGTGCTGTTCCAGCTGACGATCAACTTCGCGGCGATCGTCATCTGCTTCGCCGGGGCGGTCTTCGGCACCGAAATGCCCCTCACGGTGGTGCAGATTCTGTGGGTCAACATCATCATGGACACCTTCGCGGCCATGGCCATGGCGTCGCTGCCGCCCAGCGCCGAAGTGATGGGCGACAAACCCCGGCCGCGCGACGAGTTCATCATCACGCCGGCCATGGCCCGCACGATCCTTGTTTGCGGCGGCATTATGGTGGGGGTGTTGCTGGGCATGCTGGCGTGGTGGAACGCCGGAGCCGCGGCGCCCGATGTGCGGCAGCTGACGCTCTTCTTTTCGATATTCGTCTTCATGCAGTTTTGGAACATGTTCAACGCCAAAGGGTTCGAAACCCGCCGTTCGGTGTTCGCTTCGGTGAAGGGGTGCCGCGAATTCTTCTTGATCCTGCTGGCCATCGGGGCCGGGCAGTTCGCGATCGTCGAACTGGGCGGCGAAGTGTTCCGCACCGTGCCTCTCTCGTGGCAGGAGTGGCTTGTCATCTTCGGCGCCACGTCGCTGCTCGCCTGGGGCGGGGAGATCGTGAGGGCCGTAAACAGAAAATGGAAACGCGAAAATTAAAACATAAAAATCGAAGCACGAAAATTAAAGCGCGAAATTTGAGATATTGAAGCCGACGACAATGCCCGGTCTCCTAAATATAATATGAAAGGTGGAAAGCCGAGACTTTCCACCTTCTTCTTTTCGCGGCGCGATGATTACAGGATGCCCTGCTCGACCATCGACTTGGCCACTTTCATGAAGCCGGCGATGTTGGCGCCCTTCATGTAGTTGATGTAGCCGTCCTGCTCGGTGCCGTACTCCAGGCAGGCGCCGTGGATCGACGACATGATCTGGTGCAGCTTGGCGTCGACTTCCTCGGCCGTCCAGTTGAGTTTCTGCGAGTTCTGCGTCATTTCGAGTCCCGACGTAGCCACGCCGCCCGCATTCACGGCCTTGCCCGGGCCGTAGGGAATCTTCGCGGCGATGAACGCGTCGATCGCCTCGGGGCGGCAGCCCATGTTCGAAACCTCGGCCACGATCTTCACGCCGTTGGCCAGCAGCTGCTTGGCGTCTTCGCCGTCCAGCTCGTTCTGCGTGGCGCACGGCATGGCGATGTCGACCTTGACTTCCCACGGCTTGCGGCCTGCGACGAACTTCGAACCCGGGAACTTGTCGGCATAGGGTGCCACCACGTCGTTGTTCGAGGCGCGCAGTTCGAGCATGTAGTCGATCTTCTCGGCGTCGAGACCGGCAGGATCGTAGATGTAGCCGTCGGGGCCGGAGATGGTCACTACCTTGGCGCCCAGCTCCGTGGCTTTCGTCGCAGCGCCCCAGGCCACGTTGCCGAAGCCCGAGATGGCGATGGTCTGGCCCTTGATCTCCATGCCGGCCTTTTCGAGCATCTGGCGCAGGAAGTAGACGGCGCCGAAGCCCGTAGCTTCGGGACGGATGAGCGAACCGCCGTAGGTCATGCCCTTGCCCGTCAGCACGCCCGTGTTCTCGCGCGCCAGCTTGCGGTACATGCCGTAGAGGTAGCCGATTTCGCGGCCGCCCACGCCGATGTCGCCGGCCGGCACGTCGGTCTCGGGGCCGATGTGGCGCCACAGCTCGGTCATGAAGGCCTGGCAGAAGCGCATCACCTCACGATCCGACTTGCCCTTGGGATTGAAGTCCGAACCGCCTTTCGCGCCGCCCATGGGGAGCGTCGTCAGCGCATTCTTGAAAATCTGCTCGAAGCCCAGGAACTTCAGGATCGAGGGGTTTACCGAGGGATGGAAACGCAGACCGCCCTTGTAGGGGCCGATGGCGTTGTTGAACTGGAAGCGGTAGCCGGTGTTGACCTGCACGTCGCCCTTGTCGTCGACCCACACCACCTTGAACGTGAAGCTGCGGTCGGGTTCCACGATCCGCTCCGCGATGCGGTTGGCTTCGAATTCGGGGTGCTGGTTGTAGGTCTCCTCGACGGTCATCAATACTTCGCGCACTGCCTGCAAATATTCGCTTTCGCCGGGGTGCTTCCGTTCGAGTTCGGTCATCAGATTGTTTACATTCATAGGACTGTTGTGTTTTCAGGTTTGTGTTTATTACAAATGTAGCTAATTTATCGAT
>JAIECN010000020.1 GCA_029068505.1 Alistipes sp. | reverse complement strand
CCCCCCCCCCCCCCCCCCCCCCCCCCCCCCCCCCCCCCCCCCCCCCCCCCCCCCCCCCCCCCCCCCCCCCCCCCCGATTTTTGGTAACCAGGGAATGCGATCCGATGATCGCTCCGTCGCCCACCGCGACGCCTTTCATGATCGTCGAATGCGGGGCGATCCATACATGGTTGCCGATCGTGACCGGAGCCGGAGGATTAGTGCGGCGAGAGGTGTCCGGGTCGTAAATCGGGTGGGAATCGCTTGTCCGGATTATGATGTTGTTGGACAACATGCAATCTTCGCCTATATCGATCCGCATGCCGTCCTCTTGTGCGCAGATATGGACATTTTCGGTAAAGGAGGTGCACGAACCGATGTTTACCTCGATGCCGTTGCCCTCGACCCAGATGCTGCACCCCTTGCCCATGGATACTTTGTTGCCGATCCGGATCGTATTGCGGTCGCCGTGGATTCTGATGCGGGGTTTGACCAGATAGGAACCTTCGCCGATCTCGATGCGGTTGTCGCGGCCGGCGAATTCCTTGACCAGCTTGGAGCAGCCGCGGTCGGCTATCGTAGTACCCCGGCTGTACTTGATTTTATCCCGCATCCGTTTGGCTCCGTAGTAGAGCGTGCGGATGAAATAGCTGCGTTTTATCTTTTTTTTGCAAAAATCGATCATGTCGGATTTCGGAGCGATTGCGTTATCGGTTGAAGATTCTGGAAGCATAGGATTTCAATTCCAGATAGGTGGCGTCCTTTTGCAGAGCCAATACCGAAAAGTACAGCAACACACATGCGGAACTTGCGACGACAAGCATGTAGAGGTGGCTCAACCCGATGCTCTTGACTGCGAGAACAACGGGGATGAAAAGCAACGAAACGGCTATGTATTTCAAGGTCGAGAGTTCGAAAATGCCTGCGTCTATTTTCAGCTTCCGATGGATGTAGACAAGGCAGAGACTGGTGAATGACAGCTCTGCGATCGCGGTGCACGAGATCGACACGAACGGGTCCAGAACGGGCAGAAATGCGAGGTTGAGGGCCACGTTGAGCACTCCGCATATGAAGTTGTAGAATACGAGGCGCTTTTCTTTGCCGTGGAGGAAGATGATCTGGCTGTAGAGAACGGTCTCGATGCCCATGATGATGATGCGGAGCGAAAATATGCGCATGGCGGGAACCGCGGCTCCGTATTGGGTGCCGCCGAAGAGCCAGATGATCTGTTCGGACAAGAGGAGCATGCCTATGCCTGCCGGAATGATCAGTGCGAGCACCAGCCGCATGATTTTGAGTATGCCTGCCTGGTAGAGCTGCTTGTCTTCTTTCAGATACAGGGAGAGCCGGGGCAGCGTGGCGAAGACGACCGCGAGCAGCAGACTGTTGGTCAACTCCACGATTTTCAGGCCGATCGTGAAAAAGGCTACGTTTTCTGTGCCGGTGGTATATCCGAGCAGCGCGCGGTCGATGACCGTGTAGAGGACGCCGGTGTTGTTCAGCACCAGAATCGTCAGCAGCGGAACGATGTAGGCCTTGAAATTCAGACCGGAAAACGTCTCTTTGAACGATAGTTTTATGGCTTTCGCAGCATGGACATAGCTCACGAAATAGTTGGCTATGGCCACGCCGACCGTTATGGCTGCATAGATCAGGGCGTCGTCGGCCGATTTGATGCAAGTGAAAATAATGATGACGCTCAAGATGCGTATGATCATTGTTTTCAACGTGATGAACTTGAACTCTTCGAAAGCCTCGTTCACCCACTCCACATAAAAGATCTGCGAGACAAGGTTGCCGCAAAGGATGTAGGAAATCGTCTTTATGGCGGGGTTTTCGATGAAAACGTAGATGAAGAGCATGTAAAGGCTCAAGCAGACGATGTTGCTGACGATTCCTATCGAAAACAAGTTTTTGTATATGGTCTGTACCTTGGTGATGTTCAGCCGGTTGGCGCTTATTTCACGCAGTCCGTATTGATAGATTCCCAGCATCCCCAGCATGCCGAAGTAGCTGAAGAACGTGGTCGCATACTCGATGTCGCCCATGTTCTGCGGCCCCAGTATCCGGTATACGTAGGGCGTGACGATGAGCGGAAGCAGGGTATTGAAGATGCTCAATGCCCCTTTGGCAACCACGTTGTGGACAAGAGATTGGGCCATAAGTCAGGTTTCGGATCGGGTGGGGGCCGCCGGTTCGGTCGCGGCGGGCGTTCTTCGGATCGGATGAGGCTGGGCCGTGCTGTGCAGGTCGTGCCGTTGTGCCGGCTCAGAGGAGTTGCAGGTAGTCGGGGCTGACTTCCACGCTGACTGCGAGCACTCCGGGCAGGTCGACGAGAAGTTTCTTTTTTTTCAGACCGCGGATGGAGAGCAGATTTCCCTCGTGCCCGTCGAGCGGGCCGCCTATGATGCGGACTCTTTTGCCGACCATGCCGGGCGTGATTTCCGCGGGAAGGTAATATTGCGGCGAGACCGACGATTTGACCGCCGCGATGAAGCGGTCCATGTCGTCGTTCTTTACGACGAGCGGTTGGCAATATCCGCCGCCCTTTACGTAGCGATATTGCAGTGTCCGTGTGCGTTCGACGATGGGGTCGAGCACTTCCCGGGTGGTGCGGACGAAAAGCAAATCTTGGATGAAAGGGACTTCCTTGCGGATTTTCTGCCCTTTCTTGAGGGCGAGACACCACCGCATCGGGATGAAGACTTCCAGTCCGCACTCCTCCGACAGGTGCCGGTAGGCGGGCATTTTGGCGTTGGCTCTTTTCAGATCGCGCAATACGAACCAACAAGAGGCCGGGTGCGTTTTCGAGTTCGCGGCTTCCGGTGCTATCCTCTCCTGCCTGGCGGCCGAATCGTTGCTCTTCGGTTCAGTCAAGGCCATAATCACTAATCCTGCTTGATGTGTGCATTGTGTTGCGTATCAAGAAGTTGCAGGCGATTTTCGCAAAAAGATCAAGTTCCGGAACCGATTTCGCCATTGCCCGTATCTCTGCGGAAAAGTTGCTTAAACTATCGCGAAAGTACGATTTTAAGTTGAATTATGCAAGGGGGATGTGCAAAATTCTGCGATTCTTATTTGCCTTATTTACAACCATTTGGAAGCAGTCGGGCGGCGGGTTTGCCTATGGTCGGAGGTAAACGGATGATTATTAGTGTGTTGAATGGCGATATGCGGGCGAAGTAAATAAAAAACGGCCTTGCGGCCGTTCGTTGCATGAAAATGTCGGAAGATTGCGGATTGCCCGAATCTTAATACAAGTATTTCTGAAAGAAATCTACCATTTTGTCGAACGGGATCACCGCCAAATTGTCGTAAAGGTCGGTATGGTTGGCCCCGGGGATAATCATCAGTTCCTTGTTGTCGCCTTTCAGTTTCTTGAACGCATCTTCGCCGAAGTAGCGGGAGTGAGCCTTTTCGCCGTGGATGATAAGTACGGCATTTTCGATTTCGTCCGCACGGCTCATCAGCGGGAAGTTGATGAACGGAATGGCTCCCGTTGCATTGCGTCCCTGATTGGAGTTGAGCGAACGCTCGTGATAGCCGCGCGGGGTCTTGTAGTAGGCGTGGTAGTCTTTGAAGAACTGCGGAGCATCGGCAGGCAGTTCATCGGGCACGCCGCCGCCCGGTTTCGGGAAGCCGTTGCGGAAATCTTCGGTACGCTGTGCGGCGAGGGCTTTGCGGAGCGCATTGCGTGCTTCGGCATTGTCGTCGGCATCGAAATAGCCGTTGGCGTTCACGCGACTCATGTCGTACATCGTCGAAGCGACGGTCGCTTTGATGCGCGGGTCGGCTGCTGCGGCATTGATCGCCAGTCCGCCCCAGCCGCAAATGCCGATAATACCTATCCGCTCCGAATCGACCTTATTGTTGGTGGCAAGGAAATCGACGGCTGCCGAAAAATCCTCGGTATTGATATCGGGCGATACCGTGTAACGGGGTTCGCCGCCGCTCTCTCCGGTGTAGGAGGGGTCGAAAGCGAGGGTCAGGAAACCCCGTTCCGCCATTGTCTGGGCATAAAGTCCGGCAGCCTGCTCTTTGACCGCCCCGAACGGCCCGCAGACGGCGATAGCAGAGAGTTTTTCTGTGGCGTTTTTCGGTACGTACATATCGGCCGCCAGCGTGATGCCGTAACGGTTGGTGAAAGTTACTTTGCTGTGATTCACTTTGCTGCTCTGCGGGAACGTCTTGTCCCATGCGGTGGTCGGATTCAGGGTTTCCATGATTTTATTTGCTGTTTGCTTGCTTGTTGCGGCTCCTGCGGCCGTTGCCAGGGCCAGGAACAAGATGATGATCGGTCGTTTCATAGCGAGACGTCTCTTTGAACCGTTCGGTGGTTGTGCGGAACCGATTTCGATGCAACTTCGTTGCCGATGTGCTCTGAAAGTCGGCCGCGTTTTTTGCGTATTGCAAAGTTACGGACTTCCGAGCAGCCGGCGGTTACCAGTTTTACGGATGGAAATACCCCGATTACGGAATCCGGCTCGAAGCAGCGATATCGGGCGGGATGTATGATAAGGGTTTCGGAAAGGAATGCCATTCGTAGGAAGGCATTGTGCGTTTGAATGGCGAACTTGCAGAAAATGTGCCCGGGGAGTTCGGCAAAGTGTGGGGCTGGAGTTGGTGGAACCACTACTTAATCGATTAAGTAATGCGTTTTTTGGTATTCGATCGCTGCCTTTGCATTTGCGGGAGGCATACTCGGGACTCTGTGTAGCCGGAAAAAACGATGCGGGCGTGTTGTTGCAAGAGAACTCCAAGATAAGATCGCCCATGCGAAACGGGTGGGTAAAACGATGCCGGCATCTTTCTGTGGAACTCCGAAAGCCCGCATAAGCCGTTCGACATAAATCTTGGGTGAAAAAAATCGGTAAGTTACGAATCCCTGAAATCCATTTCGCAGGACAGGACTTTCGATTCGGGGACGAACGTTTCGTTGCGCCCCTTGCTGTCGATCTGCTCCAGCAGCATGCGTACGGCATGGCGGCCGATTTCTTCGATCGGGAACCGGGCGATGTTCATCGTGGGGGCCAGGATACGGAAAAGCGAATCTTCGTGCATGCACGCCAGCCCGTATTTGCCGCTGTTGATGTCGATGCCGCGGTCGTGGAAGTAGCGCAGCGCTTCGATGGCCAGGATGTGCGTGGTGAAAAAGAAGCCGTCCGCATCGGGCACCGTTTCGAAAATCCGGTCGAGCGTCCGGTCGATGTGCGTCCGATAGCCGGCGTAGGGCACTTCGCCGTAGAGTGCGGGGTCGATGCGGATGCCGGCGTCGGCCAGCGCGTTGGCATAGCCTTCGCGGCGGAGGTTCATCGTCAGCAGATGCGGATTGGTCGTGATGATGGCGATCTTGCGGAATCCTTTCTCCACGAGGTGGTGCACCAGCCGG
>JAIECN010000002.1 GCA_029068505.1 Alistipes sp. | reverse complement strand
GCGCAGGAGAGGGCTTTTTGTGTACAGCCTGCCCGAATGGGCCGGTCGTCCGGATGTCTTGCTTACCCGAACTCGCTGTCCATTCGAATCTGTCGGTCGTCCGCTCTGCACTCCGGTGGCTCTTTTATTGGGTATAAATACTTATTTTTCCCTGCGTGCCGTGGGTTTTGTCCACGATTTTGTTATTTTTGCATCTGTTTTGAACGGATACGCTTTCCCGATGATCGATTTCGCCAAACTGCCCGCACCTTGTTATGTTCTCGACGAGAAGTTGTTGGACGGCAACCTTGCCGTCATCGACCGCGTTCGCCGCGAGTCGGGCGCCGAGGTCATCGTCGCCCTCAAGGCCTGCGCCATGTGGAGCATCTTCCCCGAGTTGGCACAGCATTCCGACGGCGCCACCGCTTCTTCGGCCGCCGAGGCCCGGCTGGTTTTCGAGGAGTTCGGCCGTCCGGCCCATACTTATGCCCCCGTTTACAGCGAGCGCGATTTCGACGAAATCCTGCGTTGCAGCGACCATATCACGTTCAACTCCGTTGCGCAGTTCGAGCGCTTCGGGCAGCGGGCGCTCATCAACGGCGTGTCGTGCGGATTGCGGGTCAATCCCGGGTATTCGCCCGTTGAAACCGACCTCTACAATCCTTGCGTCGCCGGTTCGCGGCTCGGCATCGTGCCCGAGCAGCTGGAGACGTTGCCCGCCGGTGTCGAGGGGCTGCATTTCCATGTCTTGTGCGAGTCGCGGCCCGAGCATCTGGCAAAGGCGCTCGAAGCCGTCGAGGCTCGTTTCGGTCATCTCCTCCCGCAGATCGGGTGGCTCAATATGGGTGGCGGACATCTGATGACGCATGCCGATTACGATTGCGACGCCCTGATCCGCATCCTCCGCGATTTCAAGGCCCGGCATCCGCACTTGCGGCTCATTCTCGAACCGGGCAGCGCCTTTACCTGGCGTACCGGTTACCTGGTCGCCACCGTCGAGGACATCGTTGTCAACGGCGGGGTCAACACCGCCATGCTCGACGTGTCGTTCGCCTGCCACATGCCCGATTGCCTCGAAATGCCCTATAAGCCTGCCATCGTCGGGGCGCATGAACCCGCCCCGGGCGAAAAACGGTGGCGTATGGGCGGCGCCAGCTGCCTGGCCGGCGACTTCTGCGGCGACTGGGCTTTCGACCGTGATCCGCAGGTCGGCGACCGCATCGTCTTCGAGGACATGATCCACTATACGATGGTCAAGACCACCATGTTCAACGGGGTGCATCATCCCGCCATCGTCATCGCCCGCCGCGACGGAAGCGTCGAGGTCGTGCGCGAGTTCGGCTACGAAGATTTCAGAAACCGCATGTCATAACCGTAAACTTGAAATAAATGGAAAAATTCACGCCTACATCCTATACGCTCGCTTGCGTGGCCACGGGCCGGGAGTTCGAGGACGAGGGTTGGACGCTCGAAGACCGGGCCTGCAAAACGCCGTCGCTCGTGCGTACCAAGTATGTCGCAACGCAGCTCGAAGTCAAGTCGCCCGAGTTCGGGCTTTACAAGTTCTGCGACTGGTTGCCCGTGCGTCGCATGCTCAAGGGGTCTTCGTCCCCCGTCACGTTCCGCAGCAAGGGATTGGGCAAATACCTCGGTCTGGAGAATCTCTGGATCACGTTCAACGGTTATTATCCTGCCGTCGGGGCTTCGATGACCACTTGTTCGTTCAAGGAGACCGAGGCTTATTCGGTCTGCGCCCGTGCCGCCGAGGACGAAAGCCGCGTGCTGGTCGCCGCTTCGGCAGGCAATACCGCCCGGGCGTTCGCCAAGGTTTGTTCCGACAACAACATCAAGTTGCTGCTCGCCGTGCCTTACGACAACATCGGAGCCTTGTGGTTCGACAAGCCGTTGAACCCTTGCGTCAAGCTCATTTCATGCGAGAAAGGCGGCGATTACTTCGATGCGATCCACCTCTCCAACCTCGCCTTGAAGGGCGAGGGCTTCTACGCCGAGGGCGGGGCCAAGAACGTCGCCCGCCGCGACGGCATGGCCACCACCGTGCTTTCCGCCGTCACGACCATCGGCCGCATCCCCGACTACTACTTCCAGGCCGTCGGTTCCGGCACCGGGGCCATCGCAGCCTGGGAGGCCAACATGCGATTGATCGAGGACGGGCGTTTCGGTAGCAACACCATGAAGTTGATGGTGTCGCAGAATGCGCCGTTCGTTCCCATGTACGATGCCTGGCGGGCCGATTCGCGGGTCATGTTGCCCTACGACGACAACAAGGCGCGCCGTGACGCCGAGATCATCGATGCCAAGGTCTTGTCCAACCGCCGGCCGCCTTACGGATTGGCCGGAGGGCTGTACGACGCCTTGAAAGCTACGGGAGGCGATGTTTTCGTCGCCACCAACGCCCAGGCCCGCAAGGCCGCCAAGCTCTTCCAGGAGTTGGAGGGCGTCGATATCTATTCGGCCGCCGGCGTCGCTACCGCGTCGCTCATCAAGGCCGTTGCCGACGGCAAGGTCGAGAAGGACGCCACTATCATGCTCAACATCACGGGCGGCGGCGAGCAGTTGTTCAAGCAGGGCAAGGAGCTTTGGCACTTGAAGCCCGATCTGGTTTTCCCGCTCGATCCCGATGTCGACGAGGTGGTCGCCAAAGTCGAAGGACTCTTTAAGTAAAACTTCATACGAGATGCGTAAATTACTTGTTTCTCTTGTTTTTGCGGCTTCTTTCGTTTCGGCCGCTGCACAGCAGGCCGACGGTTTCGATCGTTCGGTCAACCGTTGGTTGAAAGCCAACCGCGGAAAGCAGTATCCCCGCTTCGCGGCCGGGCAGGTGCGCGAGATCGCCGATAACATCATCGCTTACCAGAACACGGACGGCGGCTGGGCCAAGAACCTCGACATGATGGCTTGCGCCGATCCCGATTCGGTCATCATGTCGCTTACGCCGCGCTACCGCACCAGTACGCTCGACAACAACAATATCTACACCCAGATCGCCTATCTATCCGAAACCTACCGGGTTACGGGCGACAAGCGCTACCGCGACGCCGCCCGCAAGGGGGTGGAGTGGATTCTCGCCGCGCAGTATCCCAACGGCGGCTGGCGGGGCTGGGACGTCGATGCCATTACTTTCAACGACAACGTTATGCCCGGCGTGCTATGGTTGTGGCTGGATATTCTCGAAGGGCAGCCGCGCTACGCTTGGGTCGACAAGAAGTTGCGCACGCGCATCCGTCATTCGTGGGATCGGGGTCTCGATCTGTTGCTCCGCTGCCAGTGGGTGCGCGACGGCGTGAAAACCATCTGGCCGCAGCAGTGCGACCACGAAACTTTGCTTCCGGTCAAGGCCCGGGCTTTCGAGTTGCCCGGATTGGTGACCAACGAGAGCACCACCGTCGTCATGCTCCTGATGCGTATCGAGAATCCCTCGCCCGGGGTCATCGACGCCGTGAAGTCTGCCGTCGCCTGGTTCGACCGCACGAAGATCGAGGGCAAGAAGATCGTCACCGTCTCCGTGCCTGAAGGCTTGCCCGAAGATCCGAATATCAAGGCCGACCGGATTCTGGTCGACGATCCCGATGCCGCACCCATTTGGGCGCGCTACTACGAATTGGATAGCGACGGCTTCTTCTTCGCCACCCGCGCGAGCGTCAAGGTCTATTCGTTGGAGGAGGTGCCGGCCGAACGGCGCCTGGGCTACGCCTGGTACGGCGAGTGGGGCAATTGGGTCTTGGACAAGTATCCCGCATGGCTCGCTAAAATCGAAAAGGTAAAATAAACGATATTTGCCGAGGCGGCAGCATGGCAATTTCCCGTCTCGCTTTTCTTCTCGACGGTCAACATGAGTTTCGCAGCCGGACTTTGCGTTGACCGTCGTTTTTTTGTTTCATTTCAATTTTCTAATCCAAGCATGAAAAAATCCTATCCGGAACAGATCTTCTGTTTCAAGCGCTGGAACCGCAAAGGCTGGTCGGCCTTCGCCAGTTTCCACCGTCTTGTCATGATCGGAGTGCTCTCGGTGGGGATGTCCATGCTCTTGCTTGCTCCGCAACGCGCTTCGGCGCAGCCGGCCGACACCACCGTGGTGTCGCGCGAGCTGCGCATCGCCGAGGTCGGCATTTCGGGCCGCCGTTCGGCGTCCATGCGCAACGTTGTGTCGCAAACCCCGCTTTTCGACCGGAAAGCGCAGGCCGCAGCGCCTTATCAGACGCTCGAATCGGCTTTGCGCGCCGCTCCGTCGGTCGACATCCGCGAGCGCGGGGGCAAGGGTACGCAAGCCGACATCTCCATCCGCGGCGGTTCGTTCGACCAGACCATGGTGCTGCTCAACGGCATCGACTTCACCGATGCCCGCACCGGTCATCAGTCCCATTCTTTGCCCGTCGACCTCGATTGCATTTCGGGCGTCGAGCTGCTCGACGGCATCCCCGGTGTCGGGGCCTATGCCGGAGCCGTGAACATCCGTACGGCGCCGCTCGCCGCGCGTTATTTGCGCTTCGAGGGTGCCGGCGGGCAGTACGGCTATGCCTACGGCAACCTCTCGGGGGCCGTCACGGCGGGACGTGCAGCCATCCAGGCTGCCGCGTCCTACCGGCGCAGCGACGGTTACCGCCATAATACCGATTTCGACACCTACAACGCTTTTGTGCGAGCCACCTGCGAAACCCGGCAGGGCGGGTTGTTCGATTTCCAAGCCGGTTATCAGCGCCGTTCGTTCGGCTCCAACGGATTCTACGCCGCCTACAATCCCGAGCAGTGGGAGTGCACCTCCACGGCGCTTGCGTCGTTAAGGTGGTTGCAGCAGGTCGGAAGGTTCTCGTTGGGCGCGGCGGTCAGTTACCGCAAGAACTTCGACCGTTACGACAGGACGCGCGGCACGACTATGATCCGGCACAATAC